>JAGXRS010000018.1 GCA_018335615.1 Hydrogenophaga sp.
ACAATCTGGCACCCCTTTCCCCGCCCGCCATGAACCACGACAGCCCGACCTCTCCCACGCCCGAACCCACCGACGAGGCCGCCGCCCCGGCAACGCCCGAGGGCACCACGGCACCCTTCATGCGGGTCATCAAGAGCTATGTGCTGCGCGCCGGGCGCACCGGCCCCGGCCAGCAGCGCGCCTACGAGCAGTTCGGCCCGCGCTTCCTGCTGAACTACGCCCCCGCCCCGCTGGACGTGGACGCGGCGTTTGGCCGCCGCGCGCCGCTGGTCATGGAGATCGGCTTTGGCATGGGCGGCGCCACGGCGCAGATTGCCCAGACGCGCCCGCAAGACAACTTCCTGTGCTGCGAGGTGCACGAGCCGGGCGTGGGCGCGCTGCTCAAGCTCTGCGGCGAAGGCGGCATCGAGAACATCCGCATCTTCCGCCACGACGCGGTCGAGGTGCTGGACCACATGTTGGGGGAAAACAGCCTGGACGGCGTGCACATCTTTTTCCCGGACCCATGGCACAAGAGCCGGCACCACAAGCGCCGGCTGATCCAGACGCCATTCGTGAACCGGCTGGCCCGCCACCTCAAGCCCGGCGGCTACCTGCACCTGGCCACCGACTGGCAGCCCTATGCCGAGCAGATGCTGGCGGTGCTGAGCGCCGAGCCGCTGCTGGCCAACACGGCCGGTGGCGACGGCTACGCGCCCAAGCCCGACTACCGGCCGCTGACCAAGTTCGAGAACCGCGGCCTCAAGCTGGGCCACGGCGTGTGGGACCTGGTGTTCCGCCGGGTCTGAGCCTGGCCACAGCCGCCAGCTGCAGGCGCCCCCGCACCACCGCGACCACGGTGTCAGGGCGCCGGATCGGCCCCGAACACGACGTCCGCCGTCTTGCCAACGACCTTGCCGCCGATGCGCGCCGTACCGACGGCCGCATCCACCGCCAGGCCGGCGGTGCCCACCACCACCGACGTGGCCACGCTGGCCACCGTGATGACCGCGCAACCACTGAGCAGGACGGGTGCCAGCACGAGCCCCACCAGACGCCAGCGCACGCAGACCCGACGGACAGAAGCAAGTGACAGCGGCGCAACGGCGCAAGAGGTGGTGGCGTTCACGGTGAAGCGGTGGGGTGGGTGGATCGAGATGGGACGAATGGGGTGGAAACGGGCAGCAGACGCCGTGCACCAGCCCTGGCGCCTCCGTCCATCACAGCAACCATGCCGCCGCCGAGCAGAATACCCCGTTTCCACAGCGCTTCCTTGATGATCTGGCGCCATCCTGACCGCCGGCCTCCTCCACCGTTCACATGTCACGCCCTGCCCGCCATTCGCTGATCCCGTTGCGCCACGGCGTGTCTGCCAGCTGCGTCGCGCAGCCGTCGAACGTGGCCTTTGAGCGGCTGCTGGACTTTCTGGCCCACCGGCTGACTGCCATCGACCGGCACGCCTGGGCTTTGCGCATGGCGCAGGGCGATGTGCTCGACGAGAGCGGCCTCCCGCTGCCGCCCGACGCGCCCTGCCGCCCGGGCGCGCGGGTGTATTACTACCGTCACATCGACGATGAACCGGTCGTGCCCTTTGAAGAGACTGTGCTCCACCAGGATGCACACCTCGTGGTGGCCGACAAGCCGCATTTCCTGCCGGTGACGCCGGGCGGGCGCTACGTGCAGCAAACCCTGCTGGTGCGGCTGAAGCGCCGTCTGGGCCTGCCGGAGCTGAGCCCGGTGCACCGCATCGACCGCGAAACGGCTGGGCTGGTGGTGTTCAGCGTGCGGCCGCAAGACCGCGCGGCCTACCAGGCGCTGTTCCGCGAGCGCACCGTGGACAAGGTGTACGAAGCCATCGCCCCCCACACCCCCCGCTTGGCAACGCCACAACGGCGTTGCAGCCGCATCGTGGAAGAGGATGGCGCCTTCTTTCGCATGACCGAGGCGCCCGGCGAGCCGAACAGCGAAACCACCATTGCCCTGCTGGAACAGCGCGGCCCGTGGGCGCGCTACCGGCTGGAGCCGGTGACGGGCAAACGCCACCAGCTGCGCGTGCACATGAACGCGCTGGGCCTGCCCATCGTGGGCGATCAGTTCTACCCGCGCGTGCTGCGCGGGCCAGACGAGGCGGAAGACTTCCGCGAACCCCTGCGCCTGCTGGCGCAGGCCATCGCGTTCACCGACCCGGTCACGGGCGAGGCGCGCCGGTTCGAGAGCGGCCGCGGCTTGCAGTGGCCCGTCGCCGAAGCGGGTTGAACCGCCCGCACACAGCCACCTATTTGCCCAGCCAGGACGGGGTGCCAGGCGAGGCTCAGAACTCCACCACGGCCCGGATCGACTCGCCGCGTTTCATCAGCGCAAAGCCTTCGTTGATGTCGGCCAGCTTGAGCTTGTGGGTGATGAGATCGTCGATGTTGATCTTGCCTTCCATGTACCAGTCGACGATCTTCGGCACGTCGGTGCGGCCGCGCGCGCCGCCGAAGGCCGAGCCTTCCCACTTGCGGCCGGTGACCAGCTGGAACGGCCGGGTGCTGATCTCGGCGCCGGCTTCGGCCACGCCGATGATGATGCTGCGGCCCCAGCCCTTGTGCGTGCACTCCAGCGCGTCACGCATCACTTTCGTGTTGCCGATGCACTCGAAGCTGTAGTCGGCGCCGCCGTCGGTGAGCTGGACGATGGCATCCACCACGTTCGGTACTTCTTTGGGGTTGATGAAGTGCGTCATGCCGAACTTGCGCGCCATGGCCTCGCGCTCGGGGTTCAGGTCCACGCCGATGATCTTGTCGGCGCCCACCATCTTGGCGCCCTGGATCACGTTCAGGCCGATGCCGCCCAGGCCGAACACGACCACGTTGGCACCCGCCTCCACCTTGGCGGTGAAGATGACGGCGCCAATGCCGGTGGTGACGCCGCAGCCGATGTAGCAGACCTTGTCAAACGGCGCGTCTTCGCGGATCTTGGCCAGCGAGATTTCGGGCGCCACGGTGTAGTTGCTGAAGGTGCTGGTGCCCATGTAATGGAAGATGGGCTTGCCGTCGAGGCTGAAGCGGCTGGTGGCGTCGGGCATCAGGCCCTTGCCCTGCGTGCCGCGGATCAGCTGGCACAGGTTGGTCTTGCGGCTCAGGCAGAACTTGCACTGGCGGCACTCGGGCGTGTAGAGCGGAATGACGTGGTCGCCCTTCTTGAGCGTGGTCACGCCGGGGCCCACGTCCACCACGATGCCGGCGCCTTCGTGGCCCAGGATGGCGGGGAAGATGCCTTCCGGGTCGGCGCCGCTGAGGGTGTAGTAATCGGTGTGGCAGATGCCGGTGGCCTTGATTTCCACCAGCACTTCGCCGAACTTCGGACCCTGCAGGTCCACGGTTTCAATGGTGAGGGGCTGGCCTGCTTGCCAGGCGACGGCGGCTTGGGTTTTCATGTTCGCGCGGAGGGAAGGTTGTGAAGCGGCGTTGAGATTACCGCAGTTCTCGCCTGCCTTGCAGCGCACGGGCGCTCGAACCGCCCGGCTGCGCCACCCCACCCCGCCCAGCCAGCGCCCAGCTGCGGGGCCCGCGTCATTCGGTCGGTGCCCCACCCTTGAACCAGGCGGCGAACAGCGCGCGCTCCTCTTCGGTGATGCCCGTGGCGTTGTTCATGGGCATCTGGCGCGTGACCACGACTTGCTGGTAGGACGCCAGGGCGTGCTGTTTGAGGGCTTGCGGTGAATCCAGGCGGACGTTCTTCGATTGCAGGGCTTCGCCGTGGCACATCACGCAGCGCTGCTCGACGATGGACTGGATCTGCGCGTAGCTGACCGACTCGGGCACGGCCACGGCCTGTGTGGGGGCGGGCTTGAGCCAGACGATCAGCGCCAGCAGCACCACCACGCCCGCCGCCGCGTATGGCCACGGGTGCGGGTTGCGGCCCAGCTTGAAGCCGTGGCGCATGACGAAGAACTGGCGGATGGCCGCACCCGCGAACATCATGCCGATGAGGATGAGCCAGTTGTATGCGTGCGTGTAGGTGAAGCTGTAGTGGTTGCTCAGCATGGCGAACAGCACCGGCAGCGTGAAGTAGGTGTTGTGCACGCTGCGCTGCTTGCCGCGCTTGCCGTGGATCGGGTCCACCGGGCGGCCGGCCTTGATGTCGGCCACCACGGTGCGCTGGCCGGGGATGATCCAGAAGAACACGTTGGCGCTCATGGCGGTGGCCAGCATGGCGCCGATGATGAGGAAAGCGGCACGTCCAGCAAACAGTTGCGTGGCGGCGTAGGACGCGATGCACACCAGCACCAGCACCAGTGCGCCGACCTTGGCGTCGCCGCCGGCTTTCTGGCCCAGCGTGCGGCAGATGGCGTCGTACAGGAACCAGAACACAACCAGGAAAGCCAGCGCCGTGCCGATGGCGGCGGCCGGGCTCCAGTCCATCACGTTCGGGTCGATCAGGTAGACGTTCGGGCTCCAGAGGTAGGAAATCAGGAACAGCGCGAAGCCCGAGAGCCAGGTGGAATAGCTTTCCCAGTAGAACCAGTGCAGGTGTTCGGGCAGTCTGGGCGGCGCCCCTGCAAACTTGACCGGGTGGTAGAAGCCGCCACCGTGCACGGCCCAGAGTTCGCCGCTGACGCCGTCTTTCTTCAGCTGTTCATCCTGCGGCGGCGTGAGGCTGCTGTCGAGAAAGACGAAGTAGAAGGATGAGCCGATCCAGGCAATGGCGACGATGACGTGCAGCCAGCGCAGCAGCAGGTTGGCCCAGTCGAGCAGGTAGGTTTCCATGGCGGCTCTTCACAACGGCCCGGGGGCCATCAAGGGTTGCGACTCACCACCGCGGGCGCTCTGAGTCGACTGAAGGCCGCGTTTTGGGTGTGGTGCCACACCCTGCTCCGCTGCGACCGATGAAAGAAAGTGTATACAGTTTTTGAATCCCATCGGCGTCGGGTCAACCCGGATCGGGTGGAATCGGAGGTGTGACGCTGGGCACGGGGGTGATGCAGAGGACATCCTGCCCCTGCAAGCACGCGCCATGCCATCGGCCCGCCACCCGAGCGCACAGTGGGGCATTCAGCGCCCGGTGTGCACCAGCAGCTGCGCCGCCACCGAGGCGGCAATCACCGCCGGCTCCTTACCCGTGATGCCGGGCAGTCCGATCGGGCAGGTGATGCCGGCCAGCTCGTCGTTGGTGAAGCCACGTGCGCTCAGGCGGCGCTGAAACGTCACCCACTTGGTGCGGCTGCCGATGAGGCCCACGAAAGGCAGGTCGGCCCGCTCACGCTGGCGCAGCAGACAGGCGGCGACGAGGTCCAGGTCTTCCGCGTGCGAGAAGCTCATGATGAGCACATGTGCGCCCGGCGCCAGATCGCGCACGGCGCCTTGCACCGGCTCGGAGTGCTCGGTTCGAACATGCACCGGCGTGTCGGGCGCGAACACGTTGTCGCGGCTGTCGATCCAGTGCACCTCGAAGGGCAAGGGGGCCAACGCGCGCACGATGGCGTGCCCCACATGACCGCCGCCGAACAGCGCCACCGGCGTCAACCGAGGCACCAGCGCCGTGCGCAGGCGTTCGACATCGTTGGCCAAGACGGGCTCGAAACGCAGCTCCAGCGCGCCGCCGCAACACTGACCCAGCTGCGGCCCCAGGACGGTGCGCTGCGTCCAGGCAGCGGGTGCCGCGGTGGGCTGAGCAGCGAGGTGGGCCCGGGCCTGCTGCTGAGCATCCCATTCCAGGTGGCCGCCCCCGATGGTGCCGACGGTGGCGTCGGCAAACACGGCCATCCACGCACCCGCGCGGCGCGGCGCAGAACCCTGCGTGCGCTCCACCCGCACCAGCACGGCAGGCTGCTGCGCCAGGCGTTCAAGCAAGTCGTGCAATTCAGGCCACATGACCGACCCGTCGGGTTGACGAAATTGTTGCCATTCGTAAAGATATGCGTTGACCCTGCAGTGTCGCTTCCCATCGGCAGCACGGCCGAGCCAGATCACCATACACTGCATCCGATTGCCCGTATGGCGCCAGGTGCGCGCTGATGGGCCATTCGTTCCAGCCCCAGCGAGACGCCCCATGCCACACGCCCTCTCTCCCGCACTGCCCGCCGCCATCCCTACCGTCACCTCATCCCCTGTCTCGGAACGATCACGGCCCCTGGGCTGGGTCGCGCTGGGTGTGGCCTTGCTGCTGGGTGCCTGCGCAACCAAGGTGGTGCCCCCGCCCCCAGAACCGCCCGCCCCGGTGGCCCTGCCGGCCCCGCCGCCCGAGCAGCCACCCGTGGTGGTGGTGCCGACGCCATCGCTGGTGTCGCACGCGGCGAGCCCGCGTGACTACCGCCAGGACGGTGCCCGTCACCTGTACAGCCACAATGGCCACCGCATTTTCAAAGGCCAGCTGCCGCCGCTCATGCACGCCGTGGGGGTGCTGCAGGTGGACATCGACAATCTGGGCCAGGTGCGCAAGATCAACTGGATGCGCGCACCCAGCCACGCACCCGACGTGATCCGCGAGATCGAGCGCACGGTGCTCGCGGCAGCCCCCTTCCCCGCTCCCGTGCGGCTCGGCGGCGTGACCTACACCGACGTCTGGCTGTGGGACCGCAGCGGCCACTTCCAGCTCGACACGCTCACCGAAGGCCAGCGCAACCGGTGAGCACCACCCCGGCCCCGGGGTGAGCCCCTTCAACTGCCCCGGTACGTGGAGTAGCTCCACGGGCTCACCAGCAGCGGCACGTGGTAGTGCTGATCGGTGTGGGCCACGCCAAAGTCCAGCGCCACCCGGTTGAGAAAGCTCGGCTCGGGCAGGGCCACGCCGCGGCTGGCGAAATAGCCTTTCACATCGAACACCAGGCGGTAGGTGCCCACGCGCAGGCTTGCGTTGTCATACAGGGGGCCGTCGGGGTTGCGCCCGTCCGCGTTGAGCGTGAAACGCTTCACCAGCGAGGCCTGCTCGCCCTCGGTGGTGTAGAGCTCGACACCCATGCCCGCGGCAGGGCAGCCGTGCATCGTGTCCAGAACGTGTGTACTCAAGCCCATGGTCGTCCTTGATCGGTTGATGGTCGACTGAAAGTGTATACACTTTTTGTTTTTCTGGATATGATGGTCGCATGGAAACCTCCAGCACGAATCACATCGTCGAGTCGCTGACCCGCGCCATCGTCGAACACCGGCTGCATCCGGGCACCAAGCTGGCCGAACAGAAGCTGGCCGACCATTTCGGCGTGTCCCGCACGCTGGTGCGCCAGGCGCTGTTCCAGCTGTCGCAGAACCGGCTGATCCGGCTGGAACCGGCACGTGGTGCCTTTGTGGCAGCGCCGTCGGTGGAGGAGGCGAAACAGGTGTTTGCGGTGCGCCGCATGCTGGAATCGGAAATGACGCGGGCCTTCGTGCACGCCGTGACACCCGCGAAGATCAAGGCGCTGAAAGAACACGTGGCGCAGGAGAAGCTGGCCGTCAACAGCGTGGACGTGCCGGGTCGCACCGAGCTGCTGGGCGACTTCCATGTGCGCATGGCCGAGCTCATGGGCAACCAGGTGCTGGCCGAGTTGCTGCGCGAGCTGATTTCGCGCTGTGCACTGATCACGCTCATGTACCAGAGCGCCCGCGCCGCCGAGCATTCGAGCGAGGAGCACGCCGAGATCATCAAGGCGCTGGCCGCCCGTGACGAAGCGCTGGCCGTGCAGCTGATGAACGAGCACCTGCTGCACGTGGAAGAAAACCTGACCTTCGACCGGAAAGTGCCGACCAACGACATCTCGATGGCCTTGTCATGACCCCTCCCCGATGCGTCCCGGCTGCGCACGCGGCCGCATCCGCCCCCACGGGCCTCGTCCCCACGTCAAACCGATCCACCCCTTGATCGCCGCTCACCCATGACCTTTTACGACACCACGGCCTCCTATCCCCGCGACCTGATCGGCTATGGCCGCGACGTACCGCATGCCCGCTGGCCCGGCGGCGCCCGGGTAGCGGTGCAGTTCGTGCTGAACTACGAGGAAGGCGGCGAGAACTCGGTGCTGCACGGCGACACCGGCTCGGAGCAGTTCCTGTCCGAGATGTTCAACCCGCCCGCCTTCCCGGAGCGGCACATCAGCATGGAAGGTGTCTACGAATACGGCTCGCGGGCCGGCGTGTGGCGCATCCTGCGCGAGTTCGAG
>JAGXRS010000019.1 GCA_018335615.1 Hydrogenophaga sp.
CGCCTGTGGGGCGTGCCGCAGCGCGCCGAGTACCACCCCGAGGTGGACACCGGCGTGCACCTGATGATGGTGCTCGACATGTCCGCCCGCCTGGGCGCCAGCCTGCCGGTGCGCTTTGCCTGCCTGTGCCACGACCTGGGCAAGGGCAGCACGCCCGCGGACGTGCTGCCGCGCCACATCGGCCACGAAGAGCGCAGCGCGCGGCTGCTGCGCAAAGTGTGCGAACGCCTGCGCGTGCCGGTGGACTGCCGCGAACTGGCCGACGTGGTGGCGCGCGAGCACGGCAACATCCACCGCAGCAGCGACTTCAACGCCGCCGCGCTGCTGCGCCTGCTGGAACGCTGCGACGCCCTGCGCAAGCCGGCCCGCTTCGCCGAGGTGCTGCTGGCCTGCGAATGCGACGCGCGCGGGCGGCTGGGTTTTGAAGAAAACGCTTACCCTCAACGCCCCCGCCTGCTGCAGGCGCTGGCCGCTGCGCAATCGGTGGTGACGGCCGACATTGCCGCCCAGGCGCAGGCGGCGGGCCTGAGCGGGCCGAAGGTGGGCGCGCTGATTCACCAGGCGCGGGTGGTGGCGGTGGCGGTGGCGGAGGTGGGAGTGGACGGGGCGGACGGCAGCTCCAAATGAAATTTTTGGGCACTGCGGGCACTTGTCTGGCTCCCTACGCAACAGAGATTCCGAGAGCCCCAGTGATGCGGACTCGCCCACAAAAAACAACATTTTTGTTTATTATTGCAGCCATGAACTCGAAGCAGATGAAGAAGTGGCTGGAACAACAAGGCGCCACCTTCACGCCGGGCAAAGGTTCACATTTGAAGGTTCTTTTGAACGGCAGGCAGAGCACGCTGCCCATGCACGGCACAGCCGAACTGGGCAAGGGCCTGGAGGCCGCGATCAAGCGCCAGCTTGGACTGAAGTAAGGAGCCATCCCGATGTTTGACTACCCCGTGACCCTGACCCAGGACGGCGACACCGTGCTGGTGACCTTTGCCGATGTGCCGCAGGCCATCACCTTTGGCGCTGATGAGGAAGAGGCCTTGCTGCAAGCGGTGGATGCGCTGGAGAGTGGCCTGTCGTTTTACGTGGAGGCTCGCCAGCCCCTGCCGCTGCCCAGCAAACCCCGGCGTGGCCAGAAAACGGTGCGCCCCGGCGCACTGGAGGGTGCCAAGCTGGGCCTGTATCAGGCCATGACCGAACAAGGCATTCGCAAGGCGGAACTGGCCCGCCGCCTGGGCTGGCATGTGCCGCAGGTAGACCGATTGTTTGACCTGCAACATGCCAGCAAATTTGACCAGATCGAGAGCGCCGCCCGCGTGCTGGGGCGCAGCCTCGAAGTGCGGGTGACGCCAGCCTGAGGCGCAGCCTGCCAGCCCAGGTTGCCGCACCGTTTGATGCGGCAGCGTCACACGGCAGCGCTCGAAGCGCAACCATTATTCGGCCGTACCCCCGCACAAGACGCCACCAGACGAGCGCGCCGCACCACGGTTTTGACCCTTTGGCGGCCCTGTCAAGCCGCCATGGAAGAGTCGCACCCTCCGGGTCGGAAAAGGCCCGGGGTGTGACAGCAGGCCCTCAGTCTGGTACGGTAAAAAGAGATGAGGACGTTACCAAGACTGCTGACACCCCGATCAGCGCTGTTTCTGGACTTCGACGGAACGCTGGCCGAACTGGCCCCCCGACCCGACGCTGTGGTGGTGCCGCGCGAGCTGATCGCGGTGCTCGACCAGCTGCAGACCCAGCTGGACGGCGCCGTGGCCGTGATCACCGGCCGTGCCCAGGCCGACATCGAACCCTTCCTGGCACCGCTGCGCTTGCCGGCCGCTTATGAGCACGGCGCCGTGCGCCACCCGGCCCATGGTGCGCCGGTGCGGGCACCGACACCCGATCTCGACGCACCGCTGGCCGCGGCTCGCACCCTGGTGGCCCAGTACCCCGGCCTGCTGCTGGAACACAAGCAGACCGCCATGGCCTTGCACTTTCGCCTGGCGCCGGAGCTGGAGTCGACGTGCACCGCCGCCATGGCCGCGGCCATCGCGCACGATCCTGGCCTGCAGTTGCTGCGCGGCAAGGCCGTGGTGGAGGTGAAATCGGCCCATGTGAGCAAGGGCCTGGCCATTGCCGCCTTCATGGCGGAGGCGCCTTTTGCCGGACGCGAGCCCATTTTTGCCGGCGACGACGTCACGGACGAGGCCGGTTTCGAGGTGGTGCAGCGGCTCGGTGGTACCGGCGTGAAGGTGGGCGAAGGCCCAAGCTGCGCGGTGCTGCGCGTGCCCGATCCCGTTGCGCTGCGTGCCTGGCTGCTGCAGGCAGCCCGTTTGCCCCTGCGTCCGGAGACCCCCGCATGAAACCAGATACCGAACTTCACGGCCCCGAACGCCACGGCTTCCTGCCGCCTGCACCACCGTCCCTGTCGCTGGGGGTGGTGGGCAACTGCGCCTTCAGTGCGCTGATCGACCCCCACGGCCGCGTGGTGTGGAGCTGCCTGCCCCGTTTCGACGGCGACCCGGTGTTCCATGCCCTGCTGGGCGGCGATGAGGGCGGCGCCGGCGCGTTCAGCATCGAGATCGAAGACCTGGCCGAAGCGCGCCAGACCTATGTGCCCAACACCGCGGTGCTGCAGACCGAGCTGTGGGACTCGCGCGGGCAAGGCCTGCTGATCACCGACTTTGCACCGCGCTTTCCCTCGCGCGGGCGCTTCTTTCGCCCGACCATGCTGGTGCGCCGGGTGCGCCCCCTCAAGGGCACGCCGCGCGTGCGGGTGAACCTGTCGCCGCGCTTCCACTGGGGCGAGCACACGCCGGCCATCACCTCGGGCAGCAACCACATCCGCTACGTGGGTGAGCAGCAGACGCTGCGCCTGCACACCGATGCGTCGGTCTCGCATGTGCTGCACCAGCGGCCGTTTCTGCTGCTGCAGGAAACGAACTTCCTGTTCGGGCCGGACGAAACGCTGGAAGGCGGCATTGCCGACACGGCGCGCCATTTCGAGCAGGAAACCCTGGCCTACTGGCGCGGCTGGGCGCAGCGCCTGGCCCTGCCGCTGGAGTGGCAGGACGCGGTGATCCGCGCCGCCATCACGCTCAAGCTCTCGATGTTCGAGGACACCGGCGCCATCGTGGCGGCCATGACCACCAGCATCCCCGAAGCGCCTGGCTCCGAGCGCAACTGGGACTACCGCTACTGCTGGCTGCGCGACGCGTTCTTCGTGGTGCGCGCGCTCAACAGCCTGGCCGAGGTGGGCACCATGGAGGACTACCTGCGCTGGCTGTCCAACGCGGTGGTGGGCTCGGGCGGCGGGCATGTGCAGCCGCTGTTTGGCGTGGGCCTGGAGCAGGAACTGACCGAAAGCATCTGCGAGCGCCTGCCCGGCTACCGCGGCATGGGCCCGGTGCGCGTGGGCAACCAGGCGTTCGAGCATTTCCAGCACGACGTGTACGGCAACATCGTGCTGGCCTCGGCCCAGGCCTTTCACGACAAGCGCCTGCTGCACCCGGCGGGCCTGGCCGAGTTCGAGCGGCTTGAAGCCGTGGGCGACCAGGCGGTGCGCATCTTCGACCTGCCCGACGCCGGCATGTGGGAGCTGCGCACCCGGGCTCGCGTGCACACCTCGTCGGCGCTGATGTGCTGGGCCGCCTGCGACCGCCTGGCCAAGATCGCCCACACGCTGGACCTGCCCGGGCGCTCGGCCCGCTGGGCGCAGCACGCGGCCACCATGCAGGAGCGCATCCTCAAGGAAAGCTGGAACGAGGAGCGCCAGGCCTTTGCCGAGAGCTTCGGCGGCCACCTGCTGGACGCCAGCGTGCTGCTGATGGCCGAGGTGAACTTCATCGACCCGATGGACCCGCGTTTCATCTCGACCCTGGCGGCACTGGAAGAGCACCTGAGCGACGGCCCCTACATGCGGCGTTACGAGGGGGCCGACGACTTCGGCAAGCCCGAGACCGCGTTCAACATCTGCACCTTCTGGCGCATCGACGCGCTGGCGCGCATCGGCCGCATCGACGAGGCACGGGCCATCTTCGAGACCATGCTGGCCGCGCGCAACCCGCTGGGCATGCTGTCGGAAGACACGCACGCCGAAACCGGCGAGATGTGGGGCAACTACCCGCAGACCTATTCGATGGTGGGCATCATCAACGCGGCCGTGCGCCTGTCGGCCACCTGGGACACGGTGATCTGATGGGGCGCCTCGTTGTCGTCTCCAACCGCCTGGCCGACCCGCGCAAGACCGCCTCGGGCGGGCTGGCGGTGGCGCTGGGGCAGGCGCTGGAGGCATCGGGCGGGCTGTGGTTCGGCTGGAGCGGGCATGTGGTGCAGGACGGCACGCCCGGTGAAGGCGAGCTGCACCTGAGCCAGGCCGGGCGCGTGCAGCTGGCCACGGTGGACCTCAGCCGCGAAGACCACGACAGCTACTACCTGGGCTACAGCAACGGCGTGCTCTGGCCGGTGTTCCATTACCGGCTCGACCTGGCGGATTTCGACGCCGGCTTCATCGGCGGCTACCGGCGGGTGAACCAGCTGTTCGCGCGCAAGCTGGCCGGCCTGCTGCGCCCGGACGACACCATCTGGGTGCACGATTACCACCTGATCCCGCTGGCGGCCGAGCTGCGCGCCATGGGCTGCCAGCAGCGCATGGGCTTCTTCCTGCACATTCCGTTGCCGCCGCCGCTGCTGCTGGCCGCCGTGCCCGAGCACGAGTGGCTGATGCGCTCGCTGTTTTCCTACGACCTGCTGGGCCTGCAGAGCGAGGCCGACGTGGCCCACTTTTCGCGCTACGTGGGCACCGAGACCCCGGCCGACATCCTGGGTGAACACGAATTCCGCGCCTTCGGCAACACGCTGCAGGTGCAGGCTTTCCCCATCGGCATCGACGTGGACGAGTTCACCGCCCTGGGCCGGGGACGCGATGCGCAAGAGATGTTCGACCAGATGCGCAGCGAGTATTCGCGCCGGCGCCTGCTGCTGGGTGTGGAGCGGCTGGACTACTCCAAGGGCCTGCCGCAGCGCCTGAAAGCCTTTCGCCAGCTGCTGCAGCACTACCCCGAGAACGTGGGCAGCGCCACGCTGATCCAGATCGCCTCGCCCAGCCGCGAATCGGTGGACGCGTATGCCACGCTGCGCCAGGAGCTGGAGAGCCTGAGCGGCGCCATCAACGGCGACTTCGGGCAGCTCGACTGGATGCCGGTGCGCTACATCCACCGCACCGTGATGCGCAAGCGCCTGCCCGGCCTGTACCGCGCCGCGGCGGTGGCGCTGGTGACGCCGCTGCGCGACGGCATGAACCTGGTGGCCAAGGAATTCATCGCCGCGCAGGACCCGGACGACCCCGGCGTGCTGGTGCTCTCGCGCTTTGCCGGTGCGGCCGAGCAGCTGCGCGAGGCCCTGCTGGTGAACCCCTACGACACCTCGCGCACGGCCGAGACCATCCAGCGCGCGCTGCACATGCCGCTGGAAGAGCGGCAGGGGCGCCACCAGGCCCTGCTGGCGCGCATCAAAGAGCGCGACGTGCACTGGTGGCGGGAAAGCTACCTGCAGGCGCTGGCGCGCGCGCCCGCCTCCGGCGCCCCGGGTTCATAGCCCGCCCTCTCCGGCCCCGCGGCCGGACAGCAGGCCGCCCCGCCGGCCATCCGATCCGGTGGCCGGGCACCGGGTCCCTGCCCTTTTTTTCGCTCTTTTTCTGTTGCACAGGAGTCCCCACCCATGAATGACCAACTCATCGACACCGCCACCCGCTGGTGGATCGGCTTCGGCGGCGCAGCCGTCAGCCTGCTGCGCATCACGCTGATCCTGGTGTTCGCGTGGCTGCTGGTGTCGATCCTGCAGCGGGCGGTGAACACGCTGCGCCTGCGCATCGAGGGCCGGCTGGACGACCGCGAGGCCACCAAACGCGCCGAGACCCTGGGCCGCGTGTTCCGCTACCTGATCGCGGTGGTGGTGAGCCTGATCGCCGGCATGCTGGTGCTGTCGGAAATGGGCGTGTCGGTGGCGCCGATTCTGGGCGCGGCCGGTGTGGTGGGGCTGGCGGTGGGCTTTGGCGCGCAGAGCCTGGTGAAGGATTTCTTCACCGGCTTCTTCATCCTGCTGGAGAACCAGATCCGCCAGGGCGACGTGGTCAAGCTCGGCGACCACGCGGGCATGGTGGAGGTGGTGACGCTGCGCTACGTGCAGCTGCGCGACTACGACGGCAACGTGCACTACGTGCCCAACGGCACCATCAGCTCGGTGGTCAACATGACGCGTGGTTTCAGCAACGCCGTGATCGACGTGGGGGTGGCCTACCGCGAAAACGTGGACGACGTGATGATGGTCATGCGCACCGTGGCCGAGGTGATGCGCCAGGACGAGGTGTTCGGCCCGCGCATCAGCGCCGACCTGGAGATTGCCGGCGTGGACAGCTGGGGCAACTCGGCCGTGGTGATCCGCTGCCGCTTCCGCACGCTGCCGCTGGAGCAGTGGGGCGTGAAGCGCGAGTACCTCAAGCGGCTGAAGGCCGCCTTCGACGCCGCGGGCATCGAAATTCCTTACCCGCACCTCACGGTGTACGCCGGCCAGGACCGCCAGGGCAAGGCACCGGCGTTTGGCATCCGCCAGCTGGATGCGGCGG
>JAGXRS010000020.1 GCA_018335615.1 Hydrogenophaga sp.
CAAACGGCCGGGCTGAAGCGTTCATGCACAGCCCCCGCCATTTCAGCCCCCCGGCCGGCGCCCCGCCCCTGGCGGCCCCGCCACGTGCCGCACCGCGCCGAACGCTCGGCCAGCCCCTGAACCCGCCGCTGCGCGACTGGCAGCACCGCCGCGTGTGGCTCATCGGCGCATCCACCGGCATTGGCGCGGCCACCGCGGCCGCGCTGCACGCCCGCGGTGCGCAGGTGCTGGTGTCGGCCCGCAAGGCCGACGCGCTGCAGACCTTCGTGGCGCAGCACGCGGGCGCGCCCGGCACCCGTGCCGCGCAGGCCTGGCCGCTGGATGTGACCGATGGCGCCGCCGTGGCCCGCACGACACAGGCCATCCTGGCCGAGGGACCGCTGGACCTGGTGCTCTACTGCGCCGGCCACTACCGCGAGATGCGCGCCACCGGCATCGACCTGGCCGACATGCAGCAGCACCTGGCCATCAACTACACCGGCGCCCTGCATGTGCTGGGCGCCGCGCTCCCCGCTCTCATCGAGCGCGGCCAGGGCCATGTGAGCCTCATCAGCAGCGTGGCCGGCTTCCGCGGCCTGCCCAAGAGCCTGGCCTACGGCCCCACCAAGGCGGCGCTCACCAACCTGGCGGAAACGCTGTACCTGGATTTGCAGCCGCTGGGCCTGGGCGTGAGCGTGGTGCACCCCGGTTTCGTGCAGACGCCGCTGACGGCGCAAAACGACTTCACCATGCCCGCCCTCATCACCCCCGCGCAGGCCGCCCAGGCGATGATCGACGGCTGGGCCGCTGGCGCCTTTGACATCCACTACCCCAAGCGCTTCACCCGCTGGATGAAGCTGCTGCGCCTGCTGCCCTACCGGGTGTACTTCCCGGCGGTGCGCCGCTTCACCGGCCTCTGACATACCGAGCGCCCAGCACACCACGACCACCCCATGACCGCCGCCGACCCCCGAGCCGCCGTGGCCCGCATTGCGGCCTATTTCGAAACGCTCACGCCGCAGAGCGTGGACCAGATCGGCGACTTCTACACGCCCCAGGCGCGCTTCAAGGACCCGTTCAACGAGGTGCAGGGCATCCCCGCCATCACGCGCATCTTCCAGCACATGTTCGTCGCCCTGCACGAGCCGCACTTCGTGGTCACGCAGCAGATCGTGGACGGCCCGCAGGCCTTCCTGGTGTGGGAATTCCGCTTCCGCTTCAAGCGCTTCGACACCGTGACGCAGCAGGTGGTGCGTGGCGGCTCACACCTCACCCTGTCGCCCGATGGCCGCATCCGCGAGCACCGCGACTACTGGGACGCCGCCGAGGAGCTGTACGAGAAACTGCCCGGCCTGGGCGTGCTCATGCGCTGGCTGAAGCAACGCGCCAACAGCTGAACCGAACCCAACCGGAACCGGAACGGGGCGGCAGCCAGCAGCCAGGCGTCAGGCGTCAGCGCTTGAGCATCCGGTCTCGCACGGCGGCCACCAGTGACTTGCCGATCTGCAGCACCTCGATCGGGTCCACCGCCGTCAGCGAGGCCATTTCCTCCTCCACCTCGCTGCGCTTGGCGCGCGACAGGCAGGCCAGCAGCTTGGCCTTCACGCTCTCCTCGTCCACCGTGCTCAGCAGCTTGGCCAGGTCAAAAAGGTCGCAGCGCGACACGGCATCGAACAACGACTTCTGGTCGGCGAACTCCAGGTCGCTCACATCGGTGAATTCTTCCGGCGACTTGATCTTGCGGTCGGTGAAGAACTTCTTTCCCTTGGCGTTGAGCAGGCGCAGGATCTCGCTCTTGCGGAAGGTGAACAGGTCGTCGGCAAACTCGCTGGCGGCCAGCTTCTTCAGCAGGATCGAGCGGTCCACCTCCACCAGCGCGGCAAACTCGTCCACGCTCACGTACTCGTAGTCCAGCTTGCCCTGGTCGGGGTGGTTCTTCGCAATGCGGCGGGCCTGGGCGACGATGTCCTTGGGCGCAAACAGCACCCGCTTGCCATGGCCCTGTTCGTCGTCCACGCGGATCAGGTGCAGCATCAGCAGCTTGCCGATGCTGTGGCGGATGTGCACGTCCGAATGCCCGAGCAGCGTGCGCGCGTGGATGAACACGTCGCTGAGCAAGGGGCTGGCGATCGCCGGCTGGCCCGCGTTGCCCCGCAGGTCCGCCTTCTGCCGGCCCACGTCGGCCATGCCCAGCAGCTGCAGCAGCTGGGCATACACCAGGATGTCGGGCTGGTAGTTGACGCGCGTGGCAATCAGCTCGTGCGCCACCGCCAGCCGCTCCGACAAGGAGCGCATCACGCCGCGGGCGAACTTGGGTGTGTCGCCCAGTTCGCGCTCCAGTGTGTCCAGGCCGATCAGGTACAGCTCGCAGTAGGTGCTGGCCGCGGCGTTGTTGGCGCGCTTCCCGGCGATCAGCTGCGAGGACATGCCAAAGCACTGGCCCTGCCCGAGCGACTCGACCACCACCCGCTTTTCCTCGCGGACCATGTAGATGTCGACCGCACCTTCCTTGATCACGTACAGGTGCGTGCCCGCCATGCCCTCGGTGTAGAGCACGTCCCCCGCATACGCGCGCTGCTGGGTGAAGCCCTCCGCTTCGTCGATGGGCATGGGCACGGAAACGGCAGGGCTGTGGAAATCGGTTTTCATGTCGTCTGGGAACCACGGAAGGATGGCTGCACACCGCAAACCGAGCAGCGCAGGGAAAGGCACCTCGCCAGCGCCCCTATGCGCATATCGGCACGACAGGACCAGGCCTTAGCGCCTGAATCACAAAATCCACAAAAATAACAAAATGCCGACCGCTACCGCGACGCGTCGTCTGGCCGGGCGGCGCCGCTGTTCAGTCGGGCTTGCTGTCCACAAAGCTCTGGCGCAGTGCGAGCTTGTCGCTCAGACGGGCCAGGTTCGGGTAGGTGTGGCGCCAGTCGATCTGGGGGAAGCGGAAATCAAGATAGCCCAGCGCGCAGCCCACCGCCACGTCGGACAGGCTGAGGTGAATGCCCGAGCAGAAGGGCTTGTCGCCCAGCCCCAGGCTCATGGCAGCCAGCGCCGCCTGGATCTTGCCCATCTGTCGGTTGATCCACGCATCGCAGCGCTGCTCGTCCGAACGGCCGGCCCAGGTGGCTTCCAGGCGGGCCAGAATGGCCGCGTCCAGCACGCCGTCGGCCAGCGCTTCCCAGGTCTTCACCTCGGCGCGCTCACGGCCCTGGGCCGGGATGAGCTTGCCCACAGGGGACAGCGTGTCGAGGTATTCGACGATCACGCGCGAGTCGTACAGCACGTCCCCGCCCTCCATCACCAGGCATGGCACCTTGCCCAGCGGGTTGGAGGCGGCGATCTTGGTGTCGGCGGCCCATACATCTTCTGGCACGAACTGGTAGTCGAGTTTCTTCTCGGCCATGACGACGCGCACTTTGCGAACGTAGGGGCTGGTGATGGCGCCGATGAGTTTCATGAGACGGGTGTTCGTGTGTCGGGTTGCCCCAGGGCTGGTCATTTTAGCGACGAGCCAAAGCCCTGCGCTGACACCACCCACCCCGCACCGCGCCCCGTACCAGGCCGGCCTCCTACAATGGCGGGATGCGCCCGACCCCATCCTCCTCCCCCGCCTCCAACACCCCCGCCGGCCCC
>JAGXRS010000021.1 GCA_018335615.1 Hydrogenophaga sp.
GCGCTCGCCCGACGCCCGTCGTTGCTTGCGTGCTCGCCATAATCCAGCCATGTCCCGCCTGCACCGCCTCTTTCCCTTCCTGAACTGGCCGCGGCCGGGCACGGCGCTGCTGCGCAACGAGGCGCTGGCCGGCCTCACGGTGGGGCTGATGGTGGTGCCGCAGGGCGTGGCCTATGCGGCGCTGGCGGGCATGCCGCTGGTCACGGGCATTTATGCGTCGATGCTGCCGGCGCTGGTGGCGGTGCTGTTCGGCGCGTCGGCGCGGCTGTCGGTGGGGCCGACAGCGCTCACCTGTCTGCTGGTGAGCGCCTCGCTCACCGGGCTGGCCACGCCGGGCAGCAGCGAGTGGATCGCGCTGGCGGTGTGGCTGGCGCTGCTCTCGGGCCTGCTGCAGGTGGCGCTGGGTTTTGTGCGCTTCGGCTGGCTGTTGAACCTGGTGAACGCGCCGGTGCTGATGGCCTTCACGCAAGGCGCGGCGGTGCTCATCATCACCTCGCAGCTGCCGGCGCTGATCGGGCTGCCGGGCGGCTGGGGCGACCTTTTCACCTCGCCGCAGCTGCACGGGCCGTCGCTGGCCTTCGGGCTGGGCTCCGTCGCGATCATGCTGCTGGTGCGGCGCTGGAGCCCGCGCCTGCCGTCGGTGCTGATCCTGGTGGTGGCCTCGGCTGCGGTGAGCGTGTGGACCGGTTTCGAGGCGGCGGGCGGCCGGGTCATTGGCGCGCTGCCGGCAGGCCTGCCCGGGCTGTACCTGCCGGGCTGGCCCGGCTGGGCCACGCTGGGCCAGCTGCTGGTGCCGGTGCTGGTGATCACGCTGGTGAGCTTCCTGGAAACTGCCGCCAGCGCCAAGGTGGACACGGGCCAGCGCGGCCAGCGCTGGGACCAGGACCAGGACCTGATCGGTCAGGGCCTGGCCAAGCTGGCGGCCGGCTTCTCGGGCGCCTTCCCCACCAGTTCCTCGTTCTCGCGCTCGGCGCTCAACCTGTACGCAGGCGCGCAAACCGGCTGGTCCACGGTGTTCGCGGTGGCCGTGGTGGTGCTGGCGCTGCTGTTCCTCACGCCGCTGCTGCGCCATGTGCCGCTGGCCGTGCTGGCGGCCGTGGTGGTGGTCGCGGTGGCGGGGCTCATCAAGCCGCGCGCCTTCACCCGGCTGTGGGCGGTGTCACGGGTGGAGGCCCTCATCGCGGGCAGCACCCTGGCCATCACCGTGCTGGCCGCGCCACGCCTCTACTGGGGCGTGATCGCCGGGGTGCTGATGGCGCTGAGCCACTTCCTCTACCTGCGGCTGCACCCGCGCATCATCGAGGTGGGCCTGCACCCGGACGGCAGCCTGCGCGACCGCCACCTGTGGCACCTGGCCCCGCTGGCGCCGGCCACCTACGCGCTGCGCATGGACGCCGCGCTGGACTTCGCCACCGCCAACGCCTTTGAGCGCACCGTGACCACCCACCTGGCGCTGCACCCCGAGACGCAACATGTGATGCTGGTGGCGCACCCCATCAACTGGATCGACGCCACCGGCGTGGAGATGTTCGGCCAGGTGCAGAAGCAGCTGGCCGAGCGCGCCATCACCCTGCATGTGGTGGGCATCAAGCTGCCGGTGGAGCAGGCGCTCAAGACCGCCGGGCTGCTGCAGGAAGGTCCGCGCCTGCGGCTCTACCGCACCGAAGCCGAGGCGCTGCAGGCGGCGGCCGAGCTGTCGGCCGAACGGGCGCCCGATGCCACGCCAGCCCCCCCAGACACGCGCTGAGCAAGCCCCCGACGCGTACCGGCACGTCACCTGCGAGGCGCGGGAGCAGCACCTGGGCCGCTTCAGACTTCGCGCTCGGACAGCTCGCCGCTGCGGTTGGAATAGCGCACCCGGCTGTCCAGCGCTGCCACCTCGATGCGGGCGGGGCGCCGGCCGTACACCTCGGCCCGCAGCCACTCGCACTCGGCGTCCAGCAGGGACTGGCTGGCCAGCGTGCAACACCACACGCGGGCGTCGGCGTCCCAGCGGTAACCGCGCGCCTTGAGCTGGTCCTTGGCGTCAAAAGGGGCGCCAGTAGCGGCCAGTTTGAAGCTGGGCTGGGCCGCCACGGTCAGCAAGTGGGCCAGGCCCGTGGTGGGGGCCTCGGGCGTGAGCGGCTGGGCCAGCACCTGCAGCAGGGCGTGGCAGTCCACCTGGGCGCGGTGGGCGTCATAGAACCAGCCACGGTCATTCGCCAGGGCGCCGAGCTTGGCCGAGCCGCAGCCGATGGCCTTCCAGTCGATGTCCGCGAAGGAACAGGCCCAGGGCTTGTCGGCAAAGAAGGGAAAGCGCGCCTCCACGAAGGGGCGGTCGAAGCCCGCGTTGTGCGCCACCACCAGGTCGGCACGCTCGACCAGCGCACGCACCGCGGCCTCGTCCAGGCGCTGGCCGCGCACCATGTCGTCGCGGATGCCGGTGACGGCCTGCGCCACGGCGGGGATGGGCATGCCCGGGTCTTCGAAGCCTTCGAAGACCGTCACCGGCCCGAAAGGGCGCCCGGTGGCGGTGTCCACCGCCACCAGCAGCATGGCCAGTTCGATGATCCGGTCGCTGCGGTGCGAGAGGCCGGTGGTCTCGGTGTCGAGCACCAGCACGCGCTGCACGGCGCCGGGCGTTGTGCCGTGGTCAGCGGGGCCGGGTCCGTAATCGCCACAGGGCACCAGGCGGCGCAGCACCCGAAAATCGGGGTGTTGCGCCAGCGCTTGCGCCATGGCTTCGGGGCTCATGGGGGCGAGGGCCGCGGGCGGCGGGAGGGGCGCGGGCGGGGGCTCCGGGGCCACCGCGTCAAAATCGAAACTCTGCTGTGTCATGCGGCAAGCCTACCCGAGCCCGGCGGCGCCTGCCGCTACCTCGCCAGGCGCCGGGGCCGCGTTCCGCTGGCACCGCAGCGTGAACCACAAAAACATCAAAATATTCGACAAGACGAATGCTTTCATCGTATGGTCAAAGCCCCGGCATGACACCTGCCCCGGCCCGACAATGACCACCCTCTGCCCGCCTTCTGGAATTCCTGTTTTGTCACGCCCCCCTGCTTCCAGCGCCCACACGCCCGACCGCACCCGACCCCGCCTGGACCTGCGCTGGGTGCTGGCCGCGCTGCAGGTGTTCACCCTGGTACCCGTGCTGCTGTTTGCGCTGTGGCTGCTCTACCAGCAGTGGACGTTCGGACAGAACGAGATGAAACGCGAGCTGCAGCAAAGCGCGCGCTCGCTGGCCGTGTCGGTGCAGCGGGAGCTGAACGCGTCGGTGCGCCAGCTCGAACGCATCAGCGAGGGACCCACGCTGCAGCAGGGCTCGCTGGAGGAATTCCACGGCTACATGCAGAAGCTCTCCAGCGAACTGCGCGAGTGGGACAACATGGTGCTGATCGACCAGGGGGTGCCCGTGCTCAACTCGGCCGTGCCCTTCGGTGCGCCGCTGCCCCCGCTGGACGACATCGATTTCGAGCAGATCCTCCAGTCGGGCAAACCCTTCATCACCGGCATTTACACCCACCGGCTCACGGGGCAACCCGGCGTGGCGGTGGTGGTGCCGGTGAAGCGCCCGAGCGGATCGCAGCAGCAGCTGCTGATGGCCCGGCTGTCGACACCGCCACTCGCCAACCTGTTGCAGGAGCCGCTGCGCGACGTAGACATCGTCAGCTCGGTGGTGGACACCGAGGGCCTCATCGTCTCGCGCAACCGCTACTTCGAAAAATTGTTCGGCCAGCCGGCCACGACCACTTACCAAGAGACCATTGCCACGGCACCCAGCGGCTTTGGCCGCGCCCGCACCCTGGAAGGCCACTACGCGCTGAGCGCCTGGCACCGGCTGGACAACGGCTGGACCGTGGGTGTAGGAGCGCATTCCGATGCGCACGACGCGCAGCTGGCCCAGTCGCTGGGGCGCACGGCCGGCATCGGCCTGGTGCTGCTGGCGGCGAGCCTGCTGATCGCGCTCTGGGTGGCGCAGCGCATGGGCCGTTCCATCGAGTCGGCCGCCGCCCATGCGCGCGCCATGGCCGACGAGCAGGCGGTGCCGCGCGGTCACGCGGACATCGCGCAGATCGACGAGCTGTTGCAGGCGCACTTCGAAGCCAGCCAGCGCCTGCAGGCACTGCGCCAGGAGCACACCAGCGCGCTCGACCGCCTGAACGACGCGCTGCGCCGCCGCGACGACTTCCTCTCGATGCTGGCGCACGAGTTGCGCAACCCGCTGGCGCCGATCTTCACGGCGGTGGCCATCCTGCAGCGCAGCACCACGCTGAGCGAGCAAGAGCGCAAGGTGGTCGGCATCGTGGGCAACCAGTCACGCCAGCTCAAGCGCCTGGTGGACGACCTGCTGGACGCTTCGCGCCTGGTGACGGGGCGCATCACCCTGCAGCCGCGCCCGACCCGGCTCGACACCCTGGTACGCGAAACGGCCGACGCCCTGCACGATGTGGCCGCCGAGAAGCAACAGCGCCTGCGGCTGCGCCTGCCCGAGGCGCCGGTGGAGCTGGAAGCCGACCCGGAGCGGGTGAGCCAGATTCTGCACAACCTGCTGGACAACGCCCTGAAGTTCGGATCGCCGGGCGGCGAGGTGCGCCTGCGTCTGGTCGCCGACGGTGAGACGGCGCAGGTGAGCGTGGAAGACGAGGGCATCGGCATCGACCCCGCCCGGCTGCAGGATCTGTTCAAGCCCTTCAGCCAGATCGACCCCGGCATGGCGCGCAGCAACGGCGGGCTGGGGCTGGGCCTGTCCACCTCGCGCACCCTGGCCGAGATGCACGGCGGCACCCTCACGGCCGAGAGCGCGGGGCTGGGCAAGGGCACCACGCTGCGCCTGACGCTGCCGCTGCGCAAGGCCGGGCCCACCGCCTGAGCGTGTGACGCGGCGCCCGTTCGGGGCGGGCTCATGGGCTCACTTCTTCGGGCGCGTGGCGCGGGCCTTGGTGGCCGCGGCCCGGGGCCGCGCGGGGGGCTTGGCCTGGGCCTGCTCCAGCCACAGCAGCGCGTCGGTATGGGCCAGGAAGCGCCGCAGGTAGTCGGGTGACAGTTCACGCATCAGCGCCAGCGTGCGCAACACCAGCTGGTGCGAGTTCAGCGGCCCGGCGTTCTCGGGGCCACGGCCCACCGCCCGAACCACCTGCTCTTCGGCCGCCATGCGCGACCAGGTCTCGCGAAATCGGCGGGCGCTGAGCAGTTCATCGCCCGCGGCGGCCGCGTCTGCACCGCCCGCGTCCCGCCCGCCCGACGCCGCCTCGCCCGCGCGCACGGCCGCCCGCCGGGCCTCGGCCAGATACGC
>JAGXRS010000022.1 GCA_018335615.1 Hydrogenophaga sp.
GCCTGGACGCTGGACGCCTACCCGCCGGTGTGGCTGCTCACCAAGTTCGGCGCCGCGACGCCCGACGAGGTGACGACCCTGACCGCCGCGCTGCACGCGCGCCAGGTGCAGCTCAATCCAGACCAGCCGCTCCATGCCGTGCTGCAGACGCGCGTCGAAGGACGCAGCGAAGCCGTCCTCCTCGCTGGCAGCGTGCCCGAGTCGCATGGGGTGACGGAAGACGGCGCGCGCTACCGCGTCAACCTGCTGCGCGGGCAGAACCACGGCCTGTTCCTGGACATGGCCGAGGGTCGGCGCTGGGTGCGCGCGCACGCACAGGGCCACAAGGTGCTCAACCTCTTCGCCTACACCTGCGCGTTCTCGGTGGCCGCCCTGCAGGGCGGCGCCAAGGAGGTGGTGAACCTGGACATGGCCCAGGGCGCGCTCACCACGGGGCAGCAGAACCACCAGCTCAACGGCATCACGAGCGGCGCCAAGTTCCTGGCGCACGACCTGTTCAGTTCCTGGGGCAAGGTCACGCGCATGGGGCCGTACGGGCTGGTGATCGCCGATCCGCCCAGTTTCCAGCGCGGCAGCTTCGTGGCGAACAAGGACTACGCCCGCCTGGTGCGCCGCCTGCCCGACCTGCTGCGCCCGGGTGGCCACGCCCTGCTTTGCCTGAACGCGCCCGAGATTCCCGAGGCTTTCCTGCACGAACTGCTGGCCGCGCACGCCCCCGAACTGGAGATGGTGCAGCGCCTGCCCAACCCGGCGGCGTTTGCCGATGTGTCACCCGACCGCGCGCTCAAGGTGCTGGTGGCACGCCTGCCACCCTTGACCTGAGGCAGCAATTGCTTCAGACCTGAATGATTTCAGCGGGCCGTTGGAAATAACCGACACCATGGTTTTTTGGCCGGTGCTACCGTCGCCGGACCATGAAAAAGCTTTGGGACATCTCCCCACCCATCCAGGCGGCCTCACCGGTTTTCCCGGGGGACACCGCGTACTCGCAGCAGTGGATGGCGAGTATCGGGCCTGGCTGCCCGGTCAATGTCAGCGCCATCACCCTGAGCCCGCATGTGGGCGCGCACGCCGACGCGCCACTGCACTACGACCCGGCCGGTGACGCCATCGGCGCGGTGGACCTGCAAGCCTTCCTCGGCCCCTGCCGCGTCATCCACGCCATCGGCTGCGGGCCGCTGGTCCGGCCCGAGCACCTGGCGCACGCCTTGGGCGATTTGCCGCCGGGCTCTTCCCAAGGCGAATCACCCCCCCCGGGGGGCAGCGGGCCGCGTAGCGGCGGCGCGCGGGGGCTACCCCCGCGGGTGCTGGTGCGTGTGTACGAGCGCATGCCGCAAGACACCTTCGACCACGCCCTGACCGCCTTCGCCCCGGAAACGGTGGCGCTGCTGGCCGACCGGGGCGTGGTGCTGATCGGCATCGACAGCGCCAGCATCGACCCCGTGGACAGCAAGACCCTGGACAGCCACCAGACCATCCGCCAGCGCGGCCTGCGCGTGCTGGAGAACCTGCTGCTCGACGACGTGCCCGAAGGCGACTACGAGCTCATCGCCCTGCCGCTGAAGCTGGTCACAGCGGACGCCTCGCCCGTGCGCGCCGTACTGCGCGAGTTGCCCACACACCCCTGACCGAAGACGCACCGTTCGCACGCCCCTTCATCCGTTCGGGCTGAGCCTGTCGAAGCCCTCACCAAATCCCGCCCCATGACCACCCTCCAACACTGCCAGGCCCTCGACGCCACCGACCCGCTGCGTCCGCTGCGCACCCAATTCCACCTGCCGGCCAACACGATCTACCTGGACGGCAACTCGCTCGGCGTGATGCCGGCGGCAACCCCCGCGCGCGTGGCCGACGTGGTCACCCGTGAATGGGGCACCGACCTGATCCAGAGCTGGAACCAGAACGGCTGGTTCAGCCTGCCGCAGCGCGTGGGCGACCGCATCGCCCGCCTGATCGGCGCGGGCGCTGGCGAGGTGGTGGCCACCGACACCACCTCCATCAACCTCTACAAGGTGCTGTCCGCAGCCCTCAACATCGCCGCCCAGGACCGCCCCGCGGCCCGGCGCATCGTGAGCGAGCGCAGCAACTTCCCCACCGACCTCTACATCGCCGAGGCGCTGTGCAAGGAACGCGGGCTGGAGCTGGTGCTGGTGGAGCCCGAAGGCATCGCCGACGCCCTCAGCGCCGATGTGGCCGTGCTCATGCTCACGCATGTGAACTACCGCACCGGCGCCATGCACGACATGCCCGCGGTCACGGCCGCCGCGCACGCCGTGGGCGCGCTCATGGTGTGGGACCTGGCGCACAGCGCCGGCGCCGTGCCGGTGGACCTGCGCGGCGCGAACGCCGACTTCGCGGTCGGCTGCGGCTACAAGTACCTCAACGGCGGCCCCGGCGCCCCCGCCTTCGTCTGGGTGAACCCGCGCCACACCGACCGCTGCTGGCAGCCGCTGGCCGGCTGGTGGGGCCACGCCGCGCCCTTTGCCTTCACGCCCGACTACCAGCCGGCCCCGGGCATCACGCGGTACCAGTGCGGCACGCAGCCCATCATCAGCCTCTCGGCGCTGGCCTGCGGGCTGGAGGTGTTCGAAGCGGCCGAGTCCCTGGGCGGCATGACGGCGCTGCGCGCCAAGTCGCTCGCGCTGACCGACCTGTTCATCCAGCTGGTCGAAGAACGCTGCGCCGGCCACGGGCTGGGCCTGGCGACACCGCGCGAACACGCGCAACGCGGCTCGCAGGTGTGCCTGACCAGGAGCGAAGGCGCCTACGCCATCGTGCAGGCGCTGATCGCCCGTGGCGTGGTCGGCGACTTCCGCGCCGGCGATCCTTCGACCCTTCGACAGGCTCAGGACAGGCCAGGCTCAGGACGCACGGGAAGCACGGACATCCTGCGCTTCGGCTTCACGCCGCTCTACATCGGTTTCGAGGATGTGTGGCACGCGGTCGAGCATTTGAAACAGGTGCTGGAGACCGGCGAATGGCAGCGCCCGGCATTCAACCAGAAACACGCCGTCACCTGACGTTGTCCGATCAAAACCGCCGTTCGGGCTGCGCTTGTCGAAGCCCTCTACATCCCGCATTGCACAAGCCCTTCGACCAGCTCAGGGCGAACGGAGACAAACCATGACCTGCCCCCACAACCCCGTTTCGGCGACCGCCCCCGCCGCACACCACACCGAAGCCATCGTCGCGGAAGAGAAAGCCCAGCTCGACTTCAGCCAGTCCATGAGCTATGGCGACTACCTGCAGCTCGACGCCATCCTCAGCGCCCAGAAGCCGCTGTCGCCGGCCCACGACGAGCTGCTGTTCATCGTGCAGCACCAGACCAGCGAACTCTGGATGAAGCTGATGCTGCACGAGCTG
>JAGXRS010000023.1 GCA_018335615.1 Hydrogenophaga sp.
GTGGTCGCCTTGTTCATTGGCCTGGTGCGCCGCAGCCAGCAGGCCGATCGCCTGCACGCGCGAACCGTGGCCGCCGCGGGTGTGCTCGGCGTGCTGAGTCTGGGCGGCATGCTGGGCGCCGTGGCGTTGGGCGCACATGACGTGGCCACCGCCGCGGTGCAGACCGGGCTGTGGGGCTTTGTGGTCGTCACCTACCTGGTGGTGGCGCACCGCATGATTCCGTTTTTCACCTCCAGTGCCGTGCCCATGCACGACGCCTGGCGCCCGTTCTGGGTGCTGTGGGTGCTGCTGGGTGCCGTCGCGCTGGAAGTGGCC
This sequence comes from Hydrogenophaga sp., assembly GCA_018335615.1. Lineage (GTDB taxonomy): Bacteria > Pseudomonadota > Gammaproteobacteria > Burkholderiales > Burkholderiaceae_C > Hydrogenophaga. The sequence goes on from JAGXRS010000023.1 coordinate 316, forward strand.
GCGGTGTGGATGCCGATGCTCATGGAATGGGGCGGCGGTGGCAGTGCCGGCCGCGGCGCGCGCGCCTGGATGCTGGGCCTGGGCCTGATGGAACTGGCCGCGGGCAGCGTCATTTTGTGGCTGGCCTTTGTGTGGGGGCTGGTGCAGAGCCTGAGCATCCGCCTGCTGGCCATGCTGCACCTGGGTTTCCTGTGGCTGGGCGTGTCCTTCGTGCTGGCCGGTGTGTCGCAGCTGATGGGCATGCGCCTGGGCACGCCGGTGCTGGGCCTGGGCGCCCTGCACGCGCTCACCATGGGCTGCCTGGGCTCGTTGATGCTGGCCATGGTCACCCGTGTGTCGTGCGGTCACAGCGGTCGCGCGCTGGTGGCGGACAACTTGGTCTGGTTCCTGTTCTGGCTGCTGCAATTGGCGGTGGTGGTGCGCATCGGCGCCTCGGCGCAAGGCGCGCCGGGCTGGCTGCTGATGGCCTCGGCCCTGTTGTGGGCCGGTGTCATGGCGGTCTGGGGCCTGCGCCTGCTGGGCTGGTACGGCCGGCTGCGCGCCGATGGCCGACCGGGTTGAACTCCTTTAAAGTGTCCTGTCCCCATGCTGATGCCCACGCGCCCCGAATCTGTGTCCGACGCCGCCACCCCCGACGCCACGCTCCCCGACTGGTCCGCGATGGCGGGCGAACTCATCCAGGCGCGCCAGACCGTGCTGCCCAAGCGCCTGGGCGCGCCCGCGCCCGACCCCGCGCAGCAACACGCCATCCTGAGCGCTGCTGGCGCGGCGCCCGACCATGGGCAGCTGCTGCCCTGGCGCTTCATCGCCGTGCCGCACCCGCAGCGCGACGCGCTGGCCGATGTGTTCGCCCAGTCGCTGCGGGAGCGCGACGCCAGCGCCACCCCCGAACAGCTGGAGCAGGCGCGCGAGAAGGCGCACCGCTCGCCCTGGCTGCTGCTGGCCGTGGTGGACGCCGAGCGCGGCGACCCCGAGGTGGACCTGCTGGAGCGCACGCTCTCCGCCGGCTGCGCGGTGCAGAACCTGCTGCTCATGGCCACGGCCCTGGGCTTTGGCTCGGCCCTCACCAGCGGCAAGGCGCTCAAGTCCGAGCCACTGCGCCAGCTGTTCAAGCTGGGTCCCGGCGAGCAGGCGCTGTGTTTCGTGAGCATCGGCACCGTGCAATCGCGTCGCAAGCCGCGCGCCCGGCCGGCCGTGGCCGACTACGTCAGCACGCTCGGCACCACCCCGCCCGACGCGTGACCTTTTCCTCTACTGGATATTTCTGGACATTCGCGACATGGACATTTCCACTTTTGACGACCTGCTGAACGCCGCCCGCGCGCAGCCGCAACCCCAGCGCCTGCTGTTCGTGTTCGCCGCGGTCGAGCTGCCCGACGACGCCGGCCCGGCCGAGCGCGAGGCCTTCGAGCAAGGCCATGGCGGCGCGCTGGTGCCGCAGATGTGCGTGGACAAGTCGCCCGAGGAGCTGGCGTCGTTTGCCCAGCTCCAGCAGGAAGCCGCCCAGATGGGGCCGGCCTGGGGCATGGTGTTCGCAGCGGCCATGGGCGGCAAGCCCGGCAAGCCGCCCACCAGCCAGGACGCCGAGAAGCCCTTGCAGGACATGGTGGAGGCGATCAAGCAGGGCCGCATCCAGAACTTCATCCCCTTCGATCCGCAGGGCCGTGCGGTCCAGCTCAACTGAGTGCCTGAGCCGCACCATGGCCACCTCCGTCCCGCTGACGCAGATCACGCTGCCCGGCCACCGCGCGCCGGGGGCCGGCTTCGAGGCACCGTTCGAGATGCTCGATGCCTGCCACGAGCGGGTGGAGCGCATGCTGCGTTTGCTCGACCGTCTGCAGCAGCACCTGGTGCACACCGGCTGGGACGCCAACGCCGCGCAGGCGGCCACCGACGTGATGCGCTACTTCGACCAGGCCGCCCCGCTGCACCATGAGGACGAGGAGCGCCATGTGTTCCCGCCGCTGCTGGCCAGCGGCGACCCGGTGCTGTGCACGATCGTGCGTCGCCTGCAGCAGGACCACCTCGACATGGCGCAGGGCTGGGCCCGCGCCCGCACCGTGCTGGCCACCCTGACGCAGCCGCCCGCACCGGGCTGGCGCGGTCTCACGCCCGACGAGTCCGCGGCGCTCAACGGCTTTGCTGCCCTGTACCAGCAGCACCTGAAAGACGAGGACGGCGTGGTCTACCCGGCGGCGCGGGCCCAGCTCTCGACAGAAGCGCTGCAGGCCATGAGCGCCGACATGATGCGTCGCCGCGGGCTGGAGCCGGGCTGATGGCAGGTCGCACGCCTGCGAGGGCGTGGGGCGCGCTTCGCTGGCGCCCTCAGCCTTGGCGCCGGGCGCGGCCGTGTTTGTGTGCCCAGGCGCGTGGCCGCTTGCGGCCCAGTACCCGGGCCGGGCGGCGGGCAGACGCTGCGGCGCTGGCGGCCAGGAGGAAGGGCGCATAGGCCTTGTCGGCCACCATGATGTGGTTGATGAGCCAGTTCTTCAGCAGCTCCAGCGTGGCCGTGCCGATGTCCTGGCCGGCCTCGTGGTCCTGGATCAGGCCCATCACCTGGGCGGTGAAGCGGTCGTGCAGGGCGCGGTGCGCGTCGGCCTGCGGGTAGCGCAGCTGCTGGAACAGCGATTCCTCGCCCACGAAGTGGTTCACCGTGTAATCCATCAGGCCATGCAGGGTGTCGGCCACCACCGCGTGGTCGGGCGCGGGCTGGCTCAGTTCGTCGTGCAGCCGGTTGGTGGCGTCCACCAGCCAGCGGTGCTCGGTGTCGATGTGGGGCAGGCCGACCGACAGTTGGTCGGTCCAGAGCATGAAGGTCATGGGTTGATTCCTTTGTTCAAACAAGGGCTGGCGGATGTTCTTCGCTCCTGGGCACACGTTCGCATCCGCGTGGCCCGGATGCCGTTGCATATCGCCGCCGCGTAGGACGATAACGGTACTTGGCGCTTCATCTCTGTGTTCATTTGGTCATTTTGATGACTCGGGTATGCACTGAAAGTGTTAACCCTTAAATTGTCGTTCTGAAGACAGAGTGTCGTCAATCAAAGCGATAAGGTGGGTGCCCTGGCCGACTTGATCAGCTTTCTCGTTGACGAGAACGGGCACGGTTCCGGGCCTCCCATCCAACCCCAACCCCATTGCTCCCATGCTGCCTGTCCAACCCCCCCGCGCCCCGTTCATGATTCGTCGCCGCACCTGGCTGCAGGCCGCGGCATGTGGCGCGGCGTCTGCCGTCGGGTTGCCCGCGTGGGCGCAGGACGCCGGCCCGGTGGTGCGCCTGGGGCAGTCGATCGCCCTCACGGGGCCGCTGGGCGACCTGGGACAGGCCATGCACCAGGGCGCGCGGGCGTGTTTCGAGGCCGTCAATGCTCAGGGCGGCGTACAGGGCCGCAAGATCCAGCTCGTGACGCAGGACGATGGCTACGATGTCCAGCGCGCCGTGGCCAACGTGGACGGATTCCTGGCCAACAACGAGATTTTCGGCCTCTTCAACTGCATGGGCACACCCATGGTGGAGGCCATGCTGCCCAAGGTCACCGCCAGCGGCATCCCGTTCATTGCACCGTTCACCGGCGCCTTGCTGGCCCGCACCAAGGCGCGCAACGTGTTCAACGTGCGCGCCAGCTACCCCGACGAGGCCGAGCAACTGGTTCAGCACCTGGCCACCCTGGGCATCCAGCGCATCGGCATCGCCTACCAGAACAACGCCTTTGGCAAGGAGGTGTTCGAAGGCGCCCGCCTGGCCATGGAGCGCCACAAACTGGACGATGCCGGCGTGGTCACGGTGGAGAGTTCCGGCGCGGACGCGGCGGCCGCCGTGACCAAGCTGCTGGCCGCCAACCCCAAGGCCGTGATCGTGGGCCTGGCCGGCAAGCCCACCATCGACTTCGTGAAAGCCATGCGCCAGCAGCGCCGCAGCATGCCCCTGTACGCCCTGTCGATCATGGGATCGGCCGCCACCCTGCAGGCGCTGGGGGACGATGCGGTGGGCATTGCCGTGTCGCAGGTGGTGCCGCTGCCCACCGCCACCGGGGTGCCGGTGGTGCGGGACTTCCTGCAGGCCTGGAAGCAGGCCGACGTGAAGCTGGAGCCCTCGCACCTGGCACTGGAGGGCTACATCAACGCCCGTGTGCTGGTGGAAGGCGTGCGCCGCGCAGGGCCTCAGCTCACGCGGGCCAGCTTGCTGGAGGCCTTGTGGTCGCTCAGGCGCCTGGACCTGGGCGGCTTCGAGATCAACGCCACCGAACCGGGGCGCAACGCCTCGCGGTTCATCGAACTCACCATGGTGGGCCGGGGCGGGCGCTTCATCCGGTGAGGCGCTGCGCCGACCGCGGCGAACAGCCCCTGGCGGGGGCCGGACCAGGACCAGACCGACCCGCCAGCGGGCTCAGCGCCCGGCGGTGACCGCCGGCAGCCAGGTGGACAGCGCGGGCACGGCCGCGATCAGCACCAGCATGAGCAGCACCGCCAACAGGAATGGAACCGTCGCCTTGAACAGCGGACCCATGCGGATGTCGGCCTGCACCATGGCCACGTAGAGGCCGGGGCCGACCGGGGGCGTGACCAGACCGATCACGGTGGCCACGGTGCACACCACGCCGAAGTGGATCGGGTCGATGCCCAGGCTGTTCACCACCGGCATCAGCAGCGGCACCACCACGATCAGCACGCTGATGCTCTCCAGGAACATGCCCAGCACCATCAGCATGAGCATGACCAGCAGCAGGAACACGAAGGGCGAATCGGTGAGGCCCTGCATGTAGGTCACCACCAGGTCGGGCACGCCCTGGAAGGCCAGCACCCAGCTCAGCACCGAGGCGGCGGCGATCAGGCCGGTGATGGTGGCGGTGTTGGTGGCCACGCCCTGCAGGATGGGGCCGAGGTCGCGCAGCCGGATCTCGCGGTAGGCAAAGCCCAGCACCAGCGCGATGATGGCCGCCACGGCGCCCGATTCGGTGGGCGTCATGACGCCCAGCATGATGCCGGCGATCACCACCACCGGAATCACCGCCGGCACCAGGCCTTCCAGCAGCACCTTCACCGAGGCCGAGCGCCCGCTGGTCTGGCCCGCTGGCAGGCCGGGGCCGAAAACACCGTGCAGAAAAATCACCAGCGCCAGTGCCGCCACGATCAGCAGGCCGGGCACGATGCCGGCGATGAACAGCGGTGCGATGGGCTGCACGGCCACCACGCCATAGATGATCATCAGCATCGAGGGCGGGATGATCGGGCCCAGCAGGCCCGAGGTGACCGTGACCGCACCCGAGAACGCGCGGTTGTAGCCCATGCGCTCCATCGCCGGGATCATGACCTTGCTCATCACGCCGATCTGCGCCACGGCCGAGCCCAGGATGGAGGCAGCCATGGCGTTGGTGAACAGGTTGGCGTAGGCCAGGCCGCCGCGCAGGCTGCCCACCAGCACCTCGGCCACCGCGATTAGCCGCTGCGTGAGGCCGGCCTTGTTCATGATTTCGCCGACCAGCAGGAACAGCGGAATCGCCAGCAGGCTGTTGATCTCCAGCGCGCCGTAGAACTGGATCGGCACCGAGTCGTACAGCACGGCCAGGTCGTTGCTGGCCATGAAGGCCAGCGCGCCGGCGAGGATGGCGCCCATGATGGGCAGGCCCGCGAACAGCAGGCCGAAGAAGACGAGCAGGGCAATCATGCCGGCGCTCCCTGAATGAGTTCGCGCGCATGGCGCAGGATGGCGGCGAACTGGTGAAAGGCCATGCAGGCCATGGCCAGCGGCAGCGCCGAGTAGTTGAACCAGCGCGGCAGCTGGGTGGTGGCGCCCAGCTCCATGCGCACCTCGGGGCGGTTCACCCACTCCCAGCCCAGCTGCGCCAGAAACAGCAGCAGCGCGAGCATCACCCCGCCCAGCAGCACCAGCACGGCCGTGCGCCCGCGTGGGGGCAGGGCGGCGGGCACGAAGTCGATGCTCACCAGCCGCCCGCTCTGCACCAGCAGCGACAGCCCGAACAGCGTCACGAAGACCAGCAGCTGCACCGAGATTTCCTCGGCCCAGAAGATCGGCGCGCTGAAGAAATAACGCATCACCACCTGCGTCATCATGATGCCGGCGATGCCCGCCGTCAGCGCGATCACCGCGCCGCGCTCCAGCTGCACGAGCCAGCGGTCGAGGGTTTGGACGAAGAGGTACAGGGTCATGGTGCTCTCTTTCAGATGGTCAAAAGCAGACAGGGCCCACGGGGGCGCTGTCTGCTGGTGCGGGGTGCGAGCGGTGGCTTACAGACCCTTGGCCTGCTGGTAGAAGTCCGCGATCAGCGGGTTCCGGGCGGTGTACTTGTCGCGGATCGGTGCGGCCACTTTCTGGAACGAGGCGATGTCGGCATTGACCACCTTGGCACCGTCGGCCTTCGCTTTCACGAGGTTGCTGGCGTCGGCGTCGATGGCGGTCTTGAAGCCCCACTGCTCGGCGTCGGCC
>JAGXRS010000024.1 GCA_018335615.1 Hydrogenophaga sp.
CACGTCCTGCGCGCGGGTGGACGAGCCGGCGGCAATGGCGCCGTTGATGTAGTGGGCGATGGAGGCGGTCATGACGTGTTCCAAAAGTGGGCGGGTATGGCCGCAGTGTAGGAAGCGCATCGCTTCGGTACAAGACGAAATATGTGAATTGATTGTTCGCAATAGTGAACAATGCAGGCATGAACGAGCAGAAGATCCACGAACTCTGGAGCCACTTCCACTGGCTCGGCGTGCTGGCGCAGCAGGGCAGCTACACGGCCGCGGCGGCGCGGTTGGGCGTGAGCAAGGCGGCGGTGAGCCAGCGCATGGCCGAGCTGGAGCGGCTGGCCGGCGTGGCGCTGGTGCAGCGCACCACCCGCAGCGTGCGCCTGACCGAGGCGGGCCAGCGCCTGGTGGACGACACGCGCGCCTCGTTCGAGCACATCGCCCAATGCTTCTCACAGGTGCGCGACGCGGCGGGCGCGCCTCACGGCCTGCTGCGCGTCACGGCGCCGGTGGCGTTCGCGCGCCAGCAGCTCGTTCCCCGCCTGCCCGACTTCTTGCGCGCCTATCCCGCCGTGCGGCTGGAGCTGAATCTGTCGGACCGGCTCTCGTCGCTGGCCACCGAGGGCTTCGATCTCGCCATTCGCCACACGGCCACGCCGCCCGACACGCACGTGGCCTGGACGCTGTGCGCCACGCGCTCGGTGCTGGTGGCCAGCCGCGCCTACCTGCGCCGCCACGGCACGCCGCAACACCCGGCCGAACTGGCGCAGCACAACTGCCTGCACTACCCGCGCTCGCAGGACACGCCGGCCTGGACGCTGGAACCCCGGTCATCGGCAGCGGATGCCGAGCGCGTGACGGTGCGGGTATCGGGTTCACTGGCGGCCAACAACAGCGAGGCCCTGCGCGACGCCGCGCTGGGCGGCCTGGGCATTGCGCTGCTGCCGGACTTCACCGCCCAGGCCAGCCTGCAGGCGGGCAAGCTGGTGGCGGTGCTGCCGGGCTGGGAACCGGTGGGCGCGTTCGCCGGGCAGATCTACGCCATCCGGCCCTACGCGGCGCATGTGCCGCGCGCGGTGTCGGCCTTCGTGGACTACTTGCGCGACACCTTCGCAGGCGGTTTCGCGGACTGAGGGGGTGTGGGCACCGGGGTTGCCGGCGTGCGCGCCACCAGCTGGTCCAGGTAGCGCTGAAACAGTTCGTCGGACGCCTGGCGGAACAGGCGGATGCGCCCGGTGTGGCTCAGCACCAGCAACCCCACCGCATGGGCGAACAGCGCGGTGACCTCCTGCAGGGCCTGTGCGGCGGGCATGCCCAGGTGTTCCAGCGCCGTCTGGCAGGGTTGCAGGGATTCCAGCAGCCGGCCGTTGAGCGCTTCGTTCAGCTCGGGCGTGAGGCCGCGCGGCTTCATGCCCTGGAACAGGTAGAAGCCCAGGTCCAGGTCGCGCGGGTTGTCGCGGTAGAAGTCGAAGAACGCGCGGGCGGCGGCGTGCAGGCGGGGCGCACCCCGCTCCTGGGCCTTCGCCTGCTGCTGCACCGCCGCCACCAGCCGGTCCAGCGACTCGCCCAGCAAAGCCCCGTACACGGCCTCCTTGCTGGCGAAATAGCTGTAGATGGCGCCGGGCGTGTAGCCCGCTCGCTGGGCAATCTCGCGGATGCTGGCCTTCTCCATGCCCAGCTCGAAGAAGGCCGAACGGGCGGCGTCCAGCACCAGCTGGCGCCGCGTGTCCGCCAGCGCCTGGTGGCGCAGCTGCCGCGGGTCGGGCGCGGCCGGACGGGCGGCAGCGGATCGGGCGGACTTGGCAGGCGCAGGCATAGGGTTCATTCTACGTTGACCATTTTATTGAACAGCGTTTAAATCACCCGCCACACGTTCAATCGGAGTCCGCCATGCCCGCCTCGCCAGAAAGCCCGCCCACCCCTGCCCTGATGATGTCGGGCGACGACTACCGCGAATCGCTGCGTCGCTACAAACCCCGCGTGTTCGTGGACGGCCGCGAGGTGACCAGCGTGGTGGACGAGCCCGCGCTGCGCCCCGGCGTGAACGCGCTGGCCTTCACCTACGATTTTGCGCTGCGACCCGAACTCGCCCCGCTGGCACTGGCCACGCAGACGGCGCGCGGCCGGGTGGTCAACCGCATGCTGCACCTCAACGAGTCGGCAGGCGACCTGCTCAACAAGCTGGAGGTGGTGCGCCTGCTGTGCCAGGAAACGGGTTGCGCCCAGCGCTACCTGGCGCACGACGCGCTCAACGGGCTGGCGCAGGCGGTGGCGCGCATCGACGATGCCAAAGGCACCACCGAACACCGCGCACGGTTCAACGCCTACCTGGCCCATGCGCAGGACAACGATCTGTCCATCGGCATCGCCATGACCGACGCCAAGGGCGACCGCAGCCGCAAGCCGCACCAGCAGGCCAACCCCGACACCTATGTGCACGTGGTGGAGCGCAACGGCAAGGGCATCGTCATCAGCGGCACCAAGGCCATCGTGACGGGCGGGCCCTACATGCACGAACTCATGGTCATGCCCAGCCGCAACATGGGCCGCGAAGACGAGGCATTCGCCGTGTGCTGCGCGGTGCGGGTGGACGAGCCCGGCATCACCCTGGTGTCGCGCCCGGCCGGGCGGCCCGGCGAGAAGCTGGAACACGGCGACGCGCTGTTCTCGCGCCGCTACGGGCAGGCCACCGCCGTGGTGATCTTCGACCGCGTGTTCGTGCCCTGGGAGCGCGTGTTCTACGCCGGCGAGTGGGAACACAGCCAGGTGCTGACCTACAGCTACGCCACCCACCACCGGCACAGCTGCATCGCGGCCCGGGCGGGTTTTGGCGACCTGCTCATTGGCGCCGGCGCGCTGATGTGCGAGGCCAACGGCCTGGACCCGGACGAGAAGAGCAACCTGCGCGAGCCGATGGTGGAGCTGATCAAGATCACCGAGGGCTTCTATGCCTGCGGGGTCGCAGCCAGCGTCTACGCCACGCAGGACGCGCACAGCCACACCTTCATGCCCGACCCGGTCTACAGCAACATCGGCAAGCTGCTGCTGGCCACGCAGATCTACGACATGCACCGCCTGGCCCACGAGGTGTCGGGCGGCATGATCGTCGCCCTGCCCGGCCCCGACGAAGACCACAACCCCGCCACCGCCGCGAAACTATCCGAGGTGCTGCAGGCCAGCCCCGACATCCCCTACGACAAGCGCATCCAGACGGCGCGCTTCATCGAAGACCTGACGGCGTCGAACCAGGGCGGCTGGTACTCGGTGATCAGCCTGCACGGCGGCGGCTCGCCCGCGGCGATGAAGCAGGAAATCTGGCGCAATTACCCGGTGGGCAACAAGGTGGAGCTGGTCGAGCGCCTGCTGGAGCGGGGTGTGCTGCACGACGAGCAGCGCAGCATCACCAAGAACCGCCAGCCCGGCCGCTGCTGCGACACCGGTTGCACCACCCCGGGCCAGCCGGTGATGGTGCCGCTGCCGGTGCTGCCGTCAAAGGCCTGAAAAACCGACAGGTTCAGCCCATCAGCCGGGTCAGCGCTTCCTGGTACTTGGCCGCGGTCTTCTCGATCACTTCCTTGGGCAGACGCGGCGCGGGCGGCGTCTTGTCCCAGGACTTGCCGCCCACCTGGGCGGTTTCCAGCCAGTCGCGCAGGAACTGTTTGTCGTAGCTGGGCGGGTTCTGGCCCACCACGTAGCTCTCCAGCGGCCAGTAGCGCGAGGAATCGGGCGTGAGCACCTCGTCCATCAGCACCACGGTGCCGTTCTTGTCCAGGCCGAACTCGAACTTGGTGTCCGCAATGATGATGCCCTTCTGCAGCGCGATCTCGGCCGCGGCCTTGTAGAGCGCAATCGCCTTGTCGCGGATCTGCGCGGCCACATCGGCGCCGACCATGGCCACGGTCTGCTCGTAGGTGATGTTTTCATCGTGCTCGCCCATCTCGGCCTTGGCCGCGGGCGTGTAGATCGGCTCGGGCAGCTTGCTGGCGTTCAGCAGGCCCTCGGGCAGCGGCACGCCGCAGACCGAGCGGCTTTCCTGGTATTCCTTCCAGCCGCTGCCGGCCAGGTAGCCGCGCACCACGGCCTCGACCGGGATGGGCTTGAGGCGCTGCACCAGCATGGAACGGCCCGTCACCTGCGGCACCTCGGCTTCGGACACCACGCTCTCGGGCGCGTCACCGGTGAGGTGGATCGGGCAGATGGCCAGGCCCTTGGGGCCGAGCTGGTCGAACCAGAACAGGCTGAGCTTGGTGAGCAGCGCACCCTTGCCGGGAATCGGCTCGCCCATGATCACGTCAAACGCGCTGATGCGGTCCGACGCCACCATGAGGATGCGGTCTTCACCGACGGCGTAGTTGTCGCGCACCTTGCCGCGCGCCAGCAAGGGCAACGAGGTCAGGGCGGAGGTGTGCAGGGCTGTGGTCATGTTCGTCGGCGGGGGGATGGGGCGACACAAAGAAAAAAGCCCGTCGACTGAACAGTCAACGGGCTTCGAACCATTCCGGGTGATTATCGCAAGAACGCCGTGGCGGTCACTTCACCATCTGGGCCAGCTCGCCCTGGGCGTATTTCGTGGCCATGACGGACAGCGAGTGGCCCTTGATCTTGGCACCCTGGCCTTCACAGCCGAATTCCAGGTAGCGCGCCTTGCACACCGCCTTGGCGGCTTCTCGGGCGGGCTTGAGCCATTCGCGGGCGTCGAACTTCTCGGGGTTCTCGGCCAGGAACTTGCGCACCGC
>JAGXRS010000025.1 GCA_018335615.1 Hydrogenophaga sp.
CGCCAGCGTTCCCGCCGCGCTGGCCACGGCCAGGTCCATGGCCTGCGGCGTGACGGGCCCGCTGAGTGCCAGGTCGACACAGGGCTGGGGCTGTACGCCGGTGACGGCGGCCATCAACTCCACCACACCGTGTTCGATGGTGGTGCGCACGCCCAACTGCAGGGGCTCCTGGCTTTTGCCGCCCACGTTCAAGTCGAGCAGTTCGCGGCCAAAGAACCGGAACACACCCACACCCACTTCTTCGCCGGTGATCTGCTTTTGCAGGCTCACGGTCTTGAGCACCTGCAGACTGCGGGTGTCGATGATGCGCAGGTCAACGCCCACGTTCATGGTGAAGGTGCGCTGGCGCCCGCCCACCGATGACAGGTTCAATTCACCGCCGCGCGAGGCGATGTTGTAGTTCACCTCGGTGATGCCGCCGACGATGTAGTAGTCGCTGCGCAAAATGGAGCCGCCGAAATACGGCACCCACGGCACCGGCGGTTTGCCGGCTTCCACCGCGTGCAACTGCCCGTCGCCGAGCTGGCGGCGGTCGGCATAGGCCAGCTCCAGCTCGGCAATGCGCGTGTCAAAACGCTCGTGCAGCCGGATGGCGTTGCCCAGCTTGCCCAGTGCCGAATAAATCATCAGCGAGCCGCCCTGGGTGATGGCGTTGCCCTCGTTCTGGCTGTACTTGCCGGTGTAGTCCTTCACGTCACCGACGGTGACCGACGCCACGCGTGCCTGCCCCGCCAACATGGCCTGGCGCAGACACACCAGGGCGGGGTCCATGGGCGTTTCGTTGCGGCGCGGCGCACTGCCGGCGATCACGGGCACTTCGTCATCGGCCAACTGGCGGGCGGGCAGTGTGCTGCAACCGGCCAGCACACCGGCCACCAGGGCCAGCAGCGTGAAGCGAACCGCTCGCGAGGAGACGGCGCCGGGCTCGGCGTTCGAGGTGTTCAAGCGGCGCATCAGTTCAGCGCCCCTGCACAGGCCGTGCTGGCACTGATGGAGGCGGTCAACATACCCGAGTTGGACTGCTGGGAGTTGAGCACCTGGTCGGTCATGCCGCCATTGGCGGCCACCGCCCCGGTGGAGGCGGTGGTGTTGGACGCCGACACACCCGAGTTCAACGCACCGGTGTTGCTCTGGCCGCTGCTGATGGTGCCGGTGGGGGTGTTGCTGTCGTTGCCGGCCTGCAGCACACCGGTCAGCCCGGCCTGCGACAAGCCGCTGCTGCTGGTGTTGGCCCCGGTTTCAGACGAGGTGCTGCCGCTGTTGGACAGCGTGGGTGACGACGTGGCCGCGCTCAGGCCGTTGCTGCCGGTGTTGCCGGTGGTGAGCGCTGACACCGAGCAGTTGACCTGGCGCTCGATGTAGGTGTTGTAGTTGTAGACCGTCTTGAACGAGTCGTAGTAGCCCGCACGCTTTTTCTCGACAAAGTCGGCAATGGCCGCTTTGTTGACACGCTCTTGCGTGCTCGAGAACTGCCATGTGGTGTTTTCGCCCGGGCCATTGGCCAGGGCCAGCGGCATCCCGCCCAGCACGAGGGACGCGGCAGCCAACGAGCGCCAGCCCGACCGGAAAAAGCCCCGCACCGCGAGCGCTCCGATCGCCCGTTGCGGCATAGGCGCGAACCGGACGACACCCGGGCGTCTCACCCATGCGTGTACCAGGCTCAACGCAGCAGAAACAGTACTTCTGATCATTTTGAACATTTTTAGCAATTTGAGTTACCGATTGTTTCGGACAACCGACAACGGATCTATCCCGTGAATTACGGGGTAAAGAACGGCCCGGCCTGGCCGATAACCAGGCACGCCCCACGGTTCATTCCAACCAGAAGACCAGGCGCCACCGGCTCCTGCGGAGGCAGACTGCGCACCTCACGGGGCGTCTTCGGCTGGGCCATGCCCGCGCGCGGATAGACTGCCCTCCCCTTGAGACCCTGCAACTGTTCCCGTGCCATCCAACCGAAAACCCGCCCCGCGCAAAACCCGCGCCCGTTCCCCGTCCAGCAGAAAACCCGCCTTCCGCCTGCACCGCTGGGTGTTGGCCGTGGTCACGGTGGGGGCCGGGCTGGCGGTGGGCTCGTGTTCCGATGCGCTGACCGACAACGGCCGGGAGCTGGCGCGCTTCGTCCAGACGGTGCTGACATCGGACGCGCTGCGCGACCAGCTCGACGCGCTCTTCAACTCCGGCGCGGCGGACTACCCCATCGTTCGGGACCAGGCGCCCACCGCCACACGCCAGGGCACCGAGCCCTTTGCGGCGTGCCCGCAATTCTTTGCCGGCCGGCAGTCACCCGTCGTGGTGCCACAGCCCTCGCACCGGGCGCTCTGCTACAACGCTTTCGCCATCCTGCACAGCGGGCAAACCAAGACCCCCGTGTTTGTGGCGCAGAAGCTGAACCGGCGCCTGGTCGAAGATGCCGGCGAGAAACGCACCGACCGCTTTTTTGCAGATGCGCGCCTGCCCCGTTCCGAACGCGCCGAGCTGGAGGACTACCGGAAGTCGGGCTATGCGCGCGGCCACATGGCGCCGGCGGGCGACATGCCCAACCCCACCGCCATGGCGCAATCGTTCTCGCTGGCCAACATCATTCCGCAGGCGGGCGGACACAACAGCGGGGCGTGGGCCAAGGTGGAGCAGGACACCCGGCACTACGCGCTGCGGGCCCGGGGCGACGTGTATGTGATCACCGGCCCGGTGTACGGGCCAAGCCGCAAGACGATCGGGGAGAACCGGGTCGCGGTGCCCGACCATGTGTTCAAGCTGGTGTACGACGAGACCCGACAACGCGCCTGGGCGCACTGGCACGCCAACCGGGACGACGCCACGGCCGGGCGACCCATCAGTTACCAGGAACTCGTGAAGCGAACGGGCATCGAGTTCCTGCCCGGCGTGGGGCTTTGAGGCGGCGCCCCGCAGGCGCCGCCCTGCCCCGATGCCGGGCCCGGCTCAAACGCCGGCGCGCTCCAGCATCACCTGCAGCAGCACGTTGGCGCCGGCCGTGATGTGCTCCGGCTTCGCGTCCTCGATCTCGTTGTGGCTGATGCCGTCCTTGCACGGGATGAAGATCATGCCGGCCGGCGCCAGCTGCGCGGCGTAGATGGCGTCGTGGCCGGCGCCTGAGACCGTGGGCATGTGGCTGTAGCCCAGGCGCTCGGCGGCGCGCGCCACGGCCTGCACACAGTCGGCATGGAAGGGCTGGGCCGGGTAGCTGGACACCGCCTCCAGCGTGATGGCCATGCCGGTCTGGGCCTGCAGCTGGTCGATGAGCGCGCGCACCTCGGCCACCTGCTGGTCCACCAGCGCGTCGCTACGGTTGCGCAGGTCGATGGAGAACTTCACCCGGCCGGGGATCACGTTGCGGCTGTTGGGGTGCACCTGCACCATGCCCACCGTGCCGCGGCCGTCGGGGCCGTGGCGCAGCGCCGTGGCCACCACTTCCTGCATCAGCTGCGTGGCGACCTGCAGCGCGTCCCGGCGCAGGCCCATGGGCGTGGGGCCGGCGTGGGCTTCCATGCCGGTCACGGTGCAGTCGAACCAGCGGATGCCCAGCACGCCGTGCACCACGCCGATGGTCACGTCGGCGTCTTCCAGTACCGGGCCTTGCTCGATGTGGGTCTCGAAATAGGCGCCGATCGGGTGCTGGCCGGGCACTTCCTCGCCCAGGTAGCCGATGCGCGCCAGCTCGTCCCGTACGCTGCGGCCCTCGGTGTCGGTGGCGGCGTAGGCATGTTCGAGGCTGAAGGCGCCGGCGAACACGCCCGAGCCCATCATCACCGGCACGAAGCGCGAGCCCTCCTCGTTGGTCCAGATCGCCACCTCAAGGGGCGCGTCGGTCTCGATGCCGTGGTCGTTGAGCGTGCGCACCACCTCCAGCCCGGCCAGCACGCCGTAGTTGCCGTCGAACTTGCCGCCGGTGGGCTGGGTGTCGATGTGGCTGCCGGTCATGATGGGCGGCAGCTCCGGGCGGCGCCCGGCGCGGCGCATGAACACATTGCCGATCTGGTCCACCGTCACCGTCATGCCGGCCTCGCGCGCCCAGCCGGTCACGAGGTCGCGGCCTTCGCGGTCGAGGTCGGTCAGGGCCAGGCGGCACACGCCGCCCCTGGGCGTGGCGCCCACGGAAGCCAGGTCCATCAGGGAGCGCCAGAGGCGCTCACCGTCGATGCGAAGGCTGGACAGATCGGTGGTGGCGGGTGCGTTCATGGTGCGGTGTGGCTGGGGGTTGATGGGTAGGCGGGGGG
>JAGXRS010000026.1 GCA_018335615.1 Hydrogenophaga sp.
GAGAAGCGGTCCACAAAACCAGCCGGGTCCCCATGGCGGTCCAGCGCCATCGAAGCCAGCCACAGCGCGGCGATCCAGCCCTCGGTTTTCTGGTGCAGGCGAAACAGCTGGTCGGGGCTGAGCGCCTGCGCGCGGCGCTGGTCAAAAAAGGTGGTGGCGTCGGCCAGCGTGAAGCGCAGGCGGTCGGCGTCGATCTCGTTCAGTTGGCCGCGCACGCGCAGCCGCGCCAGACCCAGCGCGGGCAGGCTGCGCGAACCAATGACCAACCGGCCCCTGCGCGGCAGGTGTTCGGCAATCTCACGCACCAGACCCAGCACCGCGGCTTCGTGAACGGTTTCAAATTCATCGAGGAACAGCGCGAACGGGATGTCGGCCTGCGCGAGCGACTGCACTGCGTCGCGTCCGCTGCGCTGCGGGCTCTCCAGCCCCAGGCGCGTCACAGCCTCGTCAAGTCCGCTCAGAAAACGCGAGGCATCGTTGTCGGCGCGGTCCAGTGTCAGCCACACCGTGGCGACGCCTTCGCGCTCCAGCCGCTCCCGCGCCTGCACCATGGCGGTGGTCTTGCCAAAGCCGGCCGGCGCACGCACCAGCACCAGCTGGCCCGCGCTGTTGCAGATCGCGTCGCACAGGCGCTCACGCAGCACCTGCAGGGCCACCGGCACGGGCGCCTGGAACTTGGTTTCCGGGGCCACGGGGCCGCTCGCACGGGGGGGAGCGG
The DNA here is from genome assembly GCA_018335615.1 of Hydrogenophaga sp. GTDB lineage: Bacteria > Pseudomonadota > Gammaproteobacteria > Burkholderiales > Burkholderiaceae_C > Hydrogenophaga. The sequence goes on from JAGXRS010000026.1 coordinate 719, forward strand.
TCGGGGCCGTTGGGGTGAGCGGGTCGGCTTGGAACATGGGTGGCTGCGGCGGGCAGGGCGGTCGCCGGTCGCAATGTGCCACCGGACGCGCCACCGGAACCCGTCCATTTGGACGATTCGGAGCTGCATTCTGCTCCGTACACTGCCCAGATCCGGTGTCACCGCCTGTCCCGGCTGTCGCTCTCTTGTCAGCCGTTCCGATCTCTTTTTTGCATCTGCACAACATGAATCCTGAACCCGACGCCCTGCACCTTCACCGACGCGCCGCCCTGGCCGAGCTCGTGGCGCACCTGCGCCTGGAGCGTCTGGAGCACAACCTGTTTCGCGGTGGCCATGTGGACATTGGCAGCCCGTCGGTGTTCGGCGGTCAGGTGCTGGGGCAGGCCCTGATGGCGGCCGCGCGCACGGTGCCCGAGCACAGCGTGCATTCGCTGCACGGCTACTTTCTGCGCGCCGGCGACAAGGCCGTGCCCATCGTCTACGAGGTGGACCGCGTGCGGGACGGCGCCAGCTTCACCATGCGCCGGGTGGTGGCCGTGCAGCACGGCCAGCCAATCTTTCACCTCTCGGCCTCGTTTCACCGGCACGAGCCGGGCGTGACGCACCAGCGGGCCATGCCCGATGCGCCGCCGCCCGAAGGCCTGCGCGACGAAAGCGAGGGCCGGCGCGCGCTGCGCCACCTGCTGCCGCCCGCGGCGCTGGCTGTGGTGGATCAGGCGCGTGCCGTTGACATCCGCCCGGTAGACCCCCAGCACCTGCTGCACCCGGCCATCACGCCGCCGTATGCGCAAACCTGGCTGCGTGCGCCCGAGCGCCTGCCCGACGACCCCCTCATTCACCAGGCGCTGCTGGCCTATGCGTCCGATTTCAGCCTGCTCGGGGTGGCCATGCGCCCGCACGGCCTGAACTTCATGCAACCCCAGGTGCAGGGCGTGAGCCTGGACCATGCCCTGTGGTTTCACCGCCCCTTCCGCTTTGACGACTGGCTGCTCTACGAAACCGATTCGCCCTCGGCGGCGGGTGCGCGGGGCTTTTGCCGCGGCAGCGTGTTCACGCGCGACGGGGAACTGGTGGCTTCGGTGGCGCAAGAGGGCCTGATCCGCGTCAGGCCTTGACGCCGGTCCGCACCGCGCCGGGGCCGCGCGGTTTTCGTCGCTTCGGACGATGTGCCCGCTCGGCGCCCTGCCTAGACTGAGTTCCGATTCGGCGCGGTGCCGAAGTGTGGGAGTTCTTCTGTGTACCAAGGCCAGAGTGTGTGGGTGCGGGCGCTGGATGAAGCCGGCGTGTGCGAGCTGTGTTTTGACCGGCAGGGCGAAGCGATCAACAAGTTCGACGACCGCACCGTCGACGAATTGCGCCAGGCGGTGGCTGTTCTGGCTGGGCACGCGGGGCTGCGCGGTGTGCTCATCAGCAGTGCCAAAGAGGTGTTCATCGTCGGTGCCGACATCACCGAATTCGGTGACAAGTTCAGTCAGCCCGCCGAGCTGATCGCCGCCGGCGTGGCGCACAGCAACACCGTGTTTGTCGCCCTGGAAGACCTGCCCGTGCCCACGGTTGTGGCCATCAACGGTTTTGCGCTGGGCGGCGGGCTGGAACTGGCGCTGGCGGGCAGCTTGCGCGCCATGTCCAGCACCGCGCAGGTGGGCGTGCCCGAGGTCAAGCTCGGTTTGTTTCCCGGCTTTGGCGGCACGGTGCGGCTCTCGCGCCTGGCGGGGCCGGCCGTGGCCTGCGAATGGGTCACCACCGGGCGGTCCCAGTCGGCCGACGCCGCGCTGGCCGCCGGTGTGGTCAACCTTGTGGTGGCGCCCGACAGCTTGCGCGGCGCGGCCCTGGGCCTGTTGCGCCAGGCCATGAACGGCGAGGTGGACTGGGCTGCGCAACAGCAGCGCAAGCGCGACCCGGTGCCGCTGTCGGCTGCCGAGCGGGCGGTGATTTTTGACGCCGCGCTGGCCCAGACCGTACCGCTGAGCGCACGCCAGCAACCGGCGGCCCAGCGCGCCGTGCAGATGATGGCCGAGGCCGCCAGCCTCGACCGCAGCCGTGCCCTGGCGCTGGAAGCGCGGGTGTTTGGCGAAGTGGCCTGCACCCAGGCCGCGCGCTCGCTGGTGCAAGCGTTTTTGAACGAGCAGGTCATCAAACGGCTCTCCAGGCGCCACGCCCAGGCCGCAGCGCCGGTGCGCCACGCGGCTGTGCTGGGCGCGGGCATCATGGGTGGTGGCATTGCCTACACCAGTGCGCTGCGCGGTGTGCCGGTGCGCATGAAAGATGTCAGGCAACCCGCGCTGGATCTCGGCATGGGCGAGGCCGCCAAGCAACTTGCACGGCTGGTGAAAAACGGCCGACTCAAGCAAGAGCGCGCCAACGGCGTGCTGGGTGCCATCACGCCGCAGACCGACCACAGCGGCTTTGACGCGGTGGACTGCGTGATCGAAGCCATCGTGGAAAACCTCGGCATCAAACAACAGGTGCTGGCCGACCTGGAAAACCGCGTGGCACCGGGCACGCTGATCGCGTCCAACACCTCAAGCCTGCGCATCGACGATCTGGCGCAAGCGATGCAGCGCCCCGAAAATTTTGTGGGCCTGCACTTCTTCAACCCGGTGCACATGATGCCGCTGGTGGAGGTGGTTCGCGGCAGCCGCAGCAGCGACGCGGCTGTGTCCACCGCCGTGGGCTACGCCGTGGCCATGGGCAAAACCCCCATCGTGGTGAGCGACTGTCCGGGCTTTCTGGTCAACCGCGTGCTCACCGCCTACATGCGCGGCTTCCTGCAACTGGTGGCCGACGGCGCCGACTTCGTGCAGGTGGACCGCGCCATGGAAGCCTTTGGCTGGCCCATGGGGCCGGCCTATCTGGAAGACGTGGTGGGCATGGATACCGGCAGCCATGTGAGCGACGTGATCTCGGCCGGCTACCCCGAGCGCATGCCGCGCATCGAGCGCGACGCGCTGCGCCTCATGGCCAGCGAGGGCCGCTATGGCCAGAAGAACGGCATCGGGTTTTACCGCTACGAGACCGACGCCCAGGGCAAGCCGCGCCGCTCACCCGCGCCCGACACCCCCGCGTTGCTGGCGCGCCTGCAGCCCCACGGGCTGTACCCCTTCACCGACGCCGAGATCGTGGACCGCATGATGTTGCCCATGATCGTGGAGGCCGCCCACGCGCTGGAAGAGGGCGTGGTGGGCACCCCGGCGGAGCTGGACACCGCCTTGCAACTCGGCCTGGGCTTCCCGGCTTACGCTGGCGGCCCGCTCCAGTACGCCGACTGGCTCGGCCTGGCCGAGGTGGTGGCCCGCTGCGACCGCCTGTCCCCCACGCTGGGTGCGGCC
>JAGXRS010000027.1 GCA_018335615.1 Hydrogenophaga sp.
TGCAGCGTTATGCACATGACCCAGTTATGTGCAGTTGGCCCTGCGACGAGGCGATGCTGCCCTCTCAAGAGGGACAGCGGTCGCGCCGTTGAACTGCGCATAGTCAAAGGGTTTTGAGGAACTCCAATAGCGAGTCGTCTGCCCGGAACCGGCGCGGGACTACGTTGGGATCCTGAAGTCTGGCCAGCGCCTTCTCCTTCATAGCGAGGTCGGCCTCAACGTACTGGTGTGTCGTCGTCGGACTCTCGTGCCCCAGCCACAGGGCGATCACGCTGATGTTGACGCCCGACTGCAGAAGGTGCATTGCAGTCGAGTGCCGAAGACAGTGAGGAGAGATCGATCTACCGGCCAGGCTGGGCATCGTGAGCGCAGCGGCCTTGACAGCCAATGCCAAGCGCTGCGTTACATTGGACCGCGTCATCGCCTGTCCGCCGCGATTGGGCAGTAACGCCGACGTGGGACTCAGGTCGGGATTGATCCTCAGCCAGGCGCGGATCACCTTCACCGTAGATCGCCAGAGCGGCACCGATCGCTGCTTGCGTCCTTTGCCATGCAGATGCACGCAAGCAGCCGGGGCGAGCACGACGTCGCCCACCTTCACGCCGATGACCTCCGACACGCGAGCGCCAGTGTTGTACAGGAGGGCCAGCAGCAGGTTGTCTCGCTGGCTCACCCAATCTGCTCCCGGCGCGCCGATCACGGCCAGCATCTCTTCGCGTGTCAGGAACTGGAACATCGGCCGCTCGAAGCGCTTCATCGGCACGCTCAGCGCATGCTCGACGATCTGAAGTGCCGTCACGTCTCGTCGAGCCGCGAACTTCAGGAACGAGCGCAGCGCGGCCAGTCGGGCATTGCGGCTGCGGACGGTGTTGTGCCGATCCCGCTCCAGATGATCAAGGAAGTCCAGGATCAGCGAGGGCGTCAGGTCGGCGAGCGACAGCGTTGTTGGCGTCTTGTGCAGCCTCGCCTGGGCGAAGTCCAGGAACAACACGAACGCGTCTCGGTAGGTCGCAACGGTCCGCGGGCTCAACGCGCGCTGCTGCGTCAGGTGTTCGGTGAAGAAGGACTGGACCAGCGCCGCGAAGCTCGGCGGGGCTGGGCTGCGGTGTTCAGAGCTACTCATCGTCGTTCTCCGCGATGTCGGCGAAGCGTTCGAATCGAGCGCCGGCCAGCGCCATCAACTCCGGCACGCCGCTCAGGTACCAGTACGTGCTGGAGATATTGATGTGGCCCATGTACGTCGACAGGGCCAGCATTCGTTGGTCAAGGTTCGCTCCCTGCTGATGCCACAGGATCATCCGTCTCACGGCGAAGCTATGGCGCAGGTCATGCACCCGCGGTCGACCATGGCCGCCGCGATCAATCCAACCCAATTGCTCGCGCAGCTGGCAGAACACTCGATGCACCTGCCGATCTCCCAGCGGTTCACCCCGGTGCACGCCACGCGATCCCACGAAGAATGTCATCTGCGGCTTCGCAGGCACATACTGGCGGCGCAAGGCCCGGTAGGCTGCCAGCGGACCGATCACGCTAGGGTGCAGCGGCACCATGCGGGACTTGCCAAACTTGGTCTGCTGTATGGTCAGGATACCGCCGTCCAGATCCGCATCCGAGTCGGCCAGGTTGATCGCTTCAGAGACCCGAAGCCCGGTCGATGCGATCAGACCGAACAGCGTCGCATAGGTGGTGGTACGAAGGCCATCCGAAGGGCCGAGTCGAAGGGCTGCGACGATCAGCTCAGCAATCTCGGCTTCGCTGTAGATGTGAGGCGCCACCCGGCGCGGGATCGGACCGAAGCTGGAGTCGTCTGGCACTTCGACGGTCGGATCGAACTGCTGCAGCCAGCGCATGAAGGGACGCAGCGTTGCCAGTCGGCGCGCTGCGGTATCGACATTGGCCTGGCCGTGCACGAGGTACCGGGGCTGCACCTGGCGCGCCCACTGGACCATCATGTCTACCGTCAACGCGTTGTCCTGGCCCTCGCCGGCCATGAAGCGGGTGAAGTGACGCACGGCGAGATCGGATGAACACGGCTTGAACCCGAGACGCAGGCGTTCAGCCAGGTACTGCTCAACCTTGGCGGTGAGGTCGATGTTCGCCGATGACGCGGCGCTCATGATGCACTCCCAGGCCAAGGCAGAGCGACCTCGGCAAGCAGTTGCAAGTCGAGCTTGGCGTAGATCAACGAGGTGTCCAGCGATCGATGTCGAAGCACATCGGCGACCTCCTTGATCGAACTGCCGCTGTTGACTAGACGACAGGCCAGCGTGTGACGCAACGAATGGCAACTGCGCGAGATGCCGGCACTTCGCAGGGCACGACCGATTGCACGGCTCACCCCGTCGACGCCGATGGGCTTGTCGTGTGGCGCCAAACGACGGACGAACAGCGATGGCAGCGTGGTTGTGGGCCGCTCGTGTCTCACGTACTCCGCCAGGGCCTGCCCGGTGAGCACCGGCAGCGGCAAGACATCCTGGCGCTGGGACTTCGTTCGCTTCAAGGTCACCGTGCCGGCCCGCCAGTCGAAGTCGCCGATCTCCAGCTTGGCGATCTCGCCCACGCGCAGTCCGAGATCCAAGGCCAGGCGCACCATGGCCATCAGGCGCAGCGGCGCCCGCTTGGTCTGGGTGCAATACGCTTCGAGCCGCTGGACTTCCTCGGTCGTCAGAGCGCGCGGCAACGATGCTTGGCTCCATCGCACTGGCGACGAGATGGCGCCGAGCAGGGCATTCACTGCGTCACCACAGGTACCGCGGTATCGGAAGTAGGCGCGCAGCGCCGCGGTGACCGCGCTGGCGTGCGATGCGCTGTTGACCCGCGTGAGCTCCGTCGCTATGAAGTCGCGAACGTCTTGTGGCTGCAACTCGCCGATGGCGATGGCCTTGCCGGCGACTTTGCATTGCAGCAGCTGGCTGACGCGCGCGAGCCGATCCTTTCGGGTGCCAATTGCCAGGCCCCTGGCGTCGCGCATGTAGATGTTGTAGCGGTGCAGTTCGTCCGCAGTAGGGCCGCTGGGTCCTGGCAGTTCCGCTATGACATGCTGCTCCCGCAACAAGGCCAGAAGATGCCCGAGCGCGGCGCTCAAGTCACTGCGTGTACGCAGAGCCGCGGGATGGCAGTCGCAGCGCGGCAGATGCGAATTCAGGAACTGCTCGACTAGGGTTTCGTCGATCTGCTCAGCAGATAGCTGGCACTTTGTCATCCAGTGAGCGAAGTGTGACCAGGCACGCAAGGCCGCCGCCGAACTGCCTTCAGCGTACCGACCTCGCTCCTGCAATGCCTGGAATGCCTCGACGTACGAGGACAGCGGGCCATCAAGCAACCAAGCCCTGGCCAACGGGTGCATTGAACGAATCAACTCCATGGTGATCTCCAGTTGTGAGATCGCCACCCCTACGCCAACCACGAACTTATGTCCAGTTCAACGACGCCCTCGGGGTAGTCCGCCCAGGGAGATCGCGGCCTGCAGCCAAATCACACCCGGGAACTGTTCATAACTGGGTCATGTGCATAACGCTGC
>JAGXRS010000028.1 GCA_018335615.1 Hydrogenophaga sp.
GGCCCCGGGCGGGCTTGACTCAGGTCAAGCATCTGCAGACGTGGCACGGCCCCGGGCAGGCGGGCTGCGCGGGGCCGTGCGCAGCGGCTGAGAAGTGGAAGTGGAAAGGGCGATCAGCCCTGGGGCTTGGCCATCGCTTCGCAGCCCATGCCACCCATCATGCCGCCCATTTTTCCGCCGGACATGCCAGCGCCGTGGTGCATGCCGTGATGGGCTCCGTGGCCACCTTTGGAGCCGGTGCGTTGCATGCCGCCGTGGCCCTGGGCATCGAACACCTGCTGCTGCTCGGGGGTGAGGGCGGCGTAAAAGCTCTTGGTGGCGTCGATGCGCTTGGCCATTTCGGCCTGGCGCTCGGCTTGCATGGCCTGCATCTTGTCCAGGCGCTGTGGCGTGGTCAGCTGGGACCAGTCTTCAGCGGGTGCCGCAGCCGGGCGGGCGGCGGGCGCTGTGCGCGCCAGGAAGGCGTTCCAGGCCGGCTCTTGCTCAGGCTTCAGTTTCAATGCGTCCTTCAGCTGCGCCTGGTGCTCGGCGCGCATTTTTTCCATGCGCTCCATGCGCTGGGCGCGGTGCTGGGCGTACGACTGGGCCTTGTCGCCCTGCGCGGCGCCCGCTGCGGGCTGGCCCTGGTGTTGCTGGTGCATGCCGTGTGGCATGCCGCCCATGCCTTGCGCCACGGCGGTGGCCGACACGCCCACAAAAGCAGTGGCGAGGGTGGCGGCGATGAGGGCGCGTTGGGTAAACCGTTTCATGATCACTCCTGGGTTGTGGATGAAGACCTGTCCGGTGCGGTGAGCGCGCGGGGGGCGGTCACCGTTTCCGGGCTGCTGTCAGTGTGCGGACCACCTGTTTCGGCTTCATGCGGGAATGAGTCTGCTCTGTAAACTTTTGTTCCGCTTCTTGCGGCGGCGCTTGCCCTGGGTCAAGGATGGGCCAGGTCGTCGAGGATCGGACAGTCGGGTCGCCCGTCGCCCGGGCACAGCTGCAACAGGTGGGAAAGCGTGCGCTGCATGGCCTGCAGCGCTTCGATGCGCTGGCCCAGTTCGTCCAGGTGTTTCTGCGCGATGCGCCGCACGCTGGCGCTGCTGCGCCGGCGGTTGTGCCACAGGCTCACCAGCTCGGCGATGGCGTCCAGGCCGAAACCCATGTCGCGCGAGCGGCGGATGAAGCGCAGCGTGTGCACGTCGGCCAGGCTGTATTGCCGGTAATTGCCCTCGGTGCGCGTGACCGCGCCGAGCAGGCCGAGCGACTCGTAGTGGCGCAGCATCTTGGGCGAGATACCGCTCAGGCGCGCTGCCGTGCCGATGTTGACCGGCCAGGCGGCCACGGCCTGCAGCGCAGCGTCTTCGTCGGGGGCCGCCGCCTGCGCAGGCGGTGGGGGCTTGCCGCGGCGCTTGTCGTTCATGCTGCTCAGGCCGCGACCTGGTAACCCTCTTCCCGGATGGCGGCGGCGATCGCGTCGCGCGGCTGCGACGAGCGGACCTCGACGCGGTTCTGGCTGCGCTCGATGCGCACCTCGGCCTGCGGGTCGAGCTGGCGGATGGCGGTGGTGACGGCTTTTTCGCAGTGGCCGCAGGTCATGCCCTGCACGTCAAACAGCTGGGGGGTCTGGCTCATGGGGTACTCCTGGTGTTCCGGAAAAGGGAGGGGTGAATGGACCGAGCCATTGTCAGGCTTCACACGGTGTCAAGGTCAAGCCGGCGCTCACCGTTGCCGGCGATTGTCGCGGCGCGGGGCCTCGGCCGGGGCGTCTGTCACACCTGGCTACATCCGCTGCTTGACCTTCCCATCGGGGTAAAGCTTATGCTGTACGCATGAACACCGCCGCCCTGAACCCCTCCCCAACCGCCCCCGCGCATGCGCCGGGGGCGGCCCCGCAGATCGACATCGGCATCGGTGGCATGACCTGTGCCTCCTGCGTCTCGCGCGTGGAGAAGACCCTGAAGAAGCAGGCTGGTGTCACGGCGGCCACCGTCAACCTGGCCACCGAATCGGCGCGGGTGACGCTCGACGGCGCGGCCGATGAAACGGAAGCGCTGGCCCGCCTCAAGCGCGCCGTGCGCGACGCGGGTTACGAGCCGCGCAGCATGGAGGCGTTGAACGAAGGCGAGGGCGAGCGCTGGCTGGGTTTGCCGCGCGACCTGTGGCCGGTGATCGTCGGTGTGCTGCTGTCGGCGCCGCTGGCCTTGCCCATGGTGGGCGATCTGTTCGGCGAGCACTGGATGCTGCCAGCCTGGATTCAGTTCCTGCTGGCCACGCCGGTGCAGTTCGTGCTGGGCGCGCGTTTCTACCAGGCGGGCTGGCACGCGCTGAAGGCGCGCACCGGCAACATGGAGCTGCTGGTGGCCATCGGCACCACGGCGGGCTGGGCCTTGTCCACCTGGCTGTGGTGGCGCGCCGAGCCGGGCGAGATGGTGCACCTGTACTACGAGGGCTCGGCCGTCATCATCACCCTGGTGCTGCTGGGCAAGTGGCTGGAGGCGCGCGCCAAGCGCCAGACCACCAGCGCCATCCGGGCCCTGCAGGCCCTGCGGCCGGAGCGCGCGCACCTGGTGCCCGACGGTGTGCGGCGCATGGAGATGACCGACGTGGGGGTGGACGAGCTGCTGCCGGGCGACATCATCCGCGTGCTGCCGGGTGAGCGTTTCGCGGCCGACGGCGAGGTGCTGCTCGGCCACACACAGGCCGACGAGTCCATGCTCACCGGCGAGTCCATGCCCGTGAGCAAGCAGGCCGGCGACAACGTGACGGGCGGTTCGCTCAACGGCGAGGGCGCGGTCGAGGTGCGCGTGCGCGCCGTGGGCGCGCAGAGTGTGCTGGCCCAGATCATCGGCATGGTGCAGGATGCGCAAGCCGCCAAGGCGCCCGTGCAGCGCATGGTGGACCAGGTGGCCGCCGTCTTCGTGCCGACGGTGCTGGTGATCGCGGTGCTCACGCTGGTGGTGTGGTTGTACCTGGGCTCGCCCATCGAAGAAGCCATGCTGCACGCGGTGGCGGTGCTGGTGATCGCCTGCCCGTGCGCGCTGGGCCTGGCCACGCCAGCGGCCATCATGGCCGGCACCGGCGTGGCCGCGCAGCATGGCATCCTCATCAAGGACGCGCAGGCGCTGGAACTGGCGCACCGGGTGGACACCGTGGCGTTCGACAAGACCGGCACGCTGACCGAAGGACACCCCCGGTTGCGGGTCATCGAGGCGGCGCCCGGCGTGGACGAACTCGCCGTGCTCAAAGCCGCCAGCGCACTGCAGGCGCAGAGCGCCCACCCGCTGGCCCGGGCCGTGCTGGAAGCCGCCGCGGCGCGCGGCGTGGTGCTGGAGCCGGACGCGGCGCAGGACGCGCAGGCCATCGCCGGCCGTGGCAGCCAGGGCATGGTGAAGGGCGTGAATCTGGCACTGGGCAGCCTGCGCTGGATGAACGAGCTGGGCGCCGCCCTGGGCCCACTGGCGGCCCGCGCCGAATCCCTGCAGGCCGAAGGCTCCACCGTGTCGGCGCTGGCGGCACAGGCAGCCGATGGCCACTGGACCCCCATGGCCCTGCTGGCTTTCGGCGATGAACCCAAGCCCGGCGCCGCCGCCGCCATCGCACGGCTGCGGGCGCAGGGCCTGCGGGTCTTCATGGTCTCGGGCGACAACCAGGGCGCGGCCCTCGCCATGGCCCGCACGCTGGGCCTGCGCGCCGAAGACGGCGAGGTGATTGCCGAGGTATTGCCCGGCGACAAGGCGGCTGTGGTGGAGGCGCTGCGCCATGGGCGGCCCGACGGGGCGCAGGGGGGCGAAAACGCCGGGGCGACCACCCGCGGGGCGGGGCAGCAGGGCGGCAGGACCCGTCATCGGGTGGTCATGGTGGGGGACGGCGTGAACGATGCGCCCGCACTGGCCGCAGCCGACGTGGGCATGGCCATGAGCCACAGCCAGGGCGGCAGTTCGGACGTGGCGATGCACGCCGCCGGCATCACCCTCATGCGGGGCGACCCGGCGCTGGTGGCTGCCGCGCTCGACATTTCGCGGCGCACCGTGTCCAAGATCCGGCAGAACCTGTTCTGGGCCTTTGTCTACAACGTGGCGGGCATCCCGCTGGCCGCGCTGGGTTTTCTGAGCCCGGTGGTGGCCGGCGCGGCGATGGCGCTCAGTTCGGTGAGCGTGGTCAGCAACGCCTTGCTGCTCAAGCGCTGGAAGCCGCCGGTGAAGTGAGGGAGCTGCCTCGCGAGGGCGGGCGGGTGGCTACACCGAAAACCCGGTCGGCGTGGCGCCGCGGGTTACCGCATGCAAATCGCCACGGTGCTACGGTGGCGCCCCGCTTGCCACCCGACGGGCAGGCCGTTTCTTATCCCTTTCCGAAAGCGATACCCATGCTGTTTTCCCCTCTGCAAGCCGGCGCCCTGACGCTGCCCAACCGCGTGCTCATGGCGCCGCTGACCCGTGCCCGCGCCAGTGCCGGCCACCTGCCCAACGCCCTCATGGCCGAGTACTACGCCCAGCGCGCCAGCGCCGGGCTGATCGTCACCGAGTGCACCATGATCAGCCCCGCCACCTCGGCCTTCGTGGCCGAGCCGGGCATCTACAACGACGAGCAGGTCCAGGCCTGGCGGCAGGTGACGGACGCGGTGCACGCCAAGGGCGGGCGCATCGTGCTGCAGATCTGGCACGCGGGCCGGGCCGCTCACCCGGCGATCAATGGCGGGGCGCCCACCGTGTCGGCCAGCGCCCTGGTGGCCGAGGGCGAAACCCAGACGCCCGACGGCAAGCTACCCAATGCCATGCCGCACGCCCTGCGCGCCGATGAGATTCCCGCCATCGTGGAAGCCTTCGCAGAGGCCGCCCGCCAGGCAATGAAAGCCGGCTTCGACGGTGTGGAAGTGCACGGCGCCAACGGCTACCTGATCGACCAGTTCCTGCGCGACGGCTCCAACCAGCGCGCCGATGCCTACGGCGGTTCGCTGGAGAACCGGGCGCGTTTTCTGTTCGAGGTGCTGGACGCCGTGAGCGCCGCCATCGGCTCCGACCGGGTGGGCCTGCGCCTGTCGCCACTGAACAGCTACAACAGCATGAAAGACAGCGACCCGGTGGGCCTGATCTCGTTCCTGGCCGAGCACCTGAACCGCTTCAAGCTCGCCTACCTGCACCTGATGCGCGCCGACTTCTTCCAGGCCCAGACCGGCGACGTGGTGACGCCGGTCCGCGCGCTCTACAAGGGCGTGCTGGTGGGCAACATGGGCTACAGCGGCGACGAGGCGTCCCAGGCCATCGAGGCCGGTCAGCTCGACGCCGTGGCCTTCGGCACCGCCTTCCTGGCCAACCCGGACCTGCCCACGCGGCTGCAGGGCGGTGCCCCGCTGAACGCGCCCGACGCCAGCACCTTCTACACGCCCGGCCCCAGGGGCTACACCGACTACCCGACGCTCTGAGCCGACAGCGCCAATGGACGGACGGGGCGCCACGGCGCCCCGTTTTTTTGACATGGGTCAACGCCGTGCAAAGGGTTCTGGGGGATGCTAGGGGCAGACAGCTGCTGAACAGCCGCCCCATTCGACGGAGACAAATCCATGACACACGAAGCCCTGCGGGTCATCCGCGACGAACACGCCACCCTGGCGGCCATGCTGCACTCGCTCATGCAGATGGTGAAACGCGGACCCGATCCCGATGGCTCCGGCCAGCACGAGCTGTACTTCGATGTGCTCAGGGCGATGCTGTTCTACATCGACGAGTTTCCCGAGCAGCTGCACCACCCGAAAGAGTCCGATCTGCTGTTTCCGCGCGTGGCCCGGGCTGCGCCACACTTGCTGCCGGTGATCGACCAGCTTGAACGCGACCACCACAGCGGCGAACCCCGCGTGCGCGAACTCATGCACCTGCTGATGGCCTGGGAGTACCTGGGCGAGAGCCGTCGCAAGGTCTTCGAGGACGAGGTGACGCGCTATGTCGATTTCTACCTGCAGCACATGCGGCTGGAAGAGACGGAAATCCTGCCGGCGGCCGAGCAGCACCTCAACGACGCCGACTGGCATGCGCTCAACGCCGCCTTCGCCACCAACCGCGATCCGCTGAACGGCCGCGTGCCGCGCGACCCGCAGTTCGACCGCCTGTTCACGCGCATCGTCATGCGCGCACCCTCGCCCGTCGGCCTGGGCTGATCCCCCGACCCTGATCGGCAACCCGTCGCGCGCATCGGACGGATGCAGGCGCGACCGTGGCACCCGCCTGCTGGCGCCACAATGGCCGGTCATGCCCGACCGCCACCTTGCCGACTCTCCGCCGCTGCCCGACCCGGGCGGCGACCGCACCCCCTATGTGCGCCTGGCGCTCGCGCTCTCGCTGGGGGCGGCCGTGTCGCTGGGCATCACGCGCTTTGCCTACGGCCTGCTGCTGCCCACCATGCGCGAGGACCTGGGCTGGAGCTACACCCTGGCCGGGGCCATGAACACGGTCAACGCCGTGGGCTACCTGCTCGGCGCGCTGGCCACGCCCTGGCTGCTGCGGCGCAGCGCGCCCACCGCGCTGCTGCTCTGGGGCTCGGCGCTGGCCACGGTCTTCATGGCGCTCAGCGGTTTTTTCACCGCCGCCGGTCCCTTGCTGGCGCAGCGGCTGCTGGCGGGTGTGGCCAGTGCGCTGGTGTTCATCGCGGGCGGGCTGCTGGCCGCGCG
>JAGXRS010000029.1 GCA_018335615.1 Hydrogenophaga sp.
CGAGCTCAACCACGTGGTTGAGCACGAACTGGTAGGCCTCGCCGAGGTTCCAGAAGTGGGGTGCGATCGGGAAGGCGAGGTTGGACAACAGCCCTTGCCACTGGGGCACAGAGTGGTGCAGCACCATGTGCGCGGCCTGGCCGGCAATGGCGTAGGCCACCTCCTGGGTTTTCGCCAGCGTCACCATGAGCACGCCGATCTCGTTGCCGATGCGCTCGGGGAACGGCTCGCGTTCGCCCATCACGCCGGACTTGCCGTACAGCTTGTAGTGAATCTGGTACTGGTCGCGAATGGTCGGTCCATACACGGCCTCGACGTTTTCGGCAATGTGGTCTTTGAGCCCGTCGAACCAACTGTCAAACTGTTCCAGGATGACCGGGTCGCGCACACCGCCGAGCACCATGGCACGGTAGCCAATGAGGCTGGCGCCTTCCAGCTTCACGGTGTAGGGCATGGGGCGGAACTGGCTGCCGCTCACGCGCACCACGCGGTCGTTGACCGCCTCGTACTGGGCGCCGGTCAGGTCCATTTCGCCCCCCGGCTCCAACATCCGATAGGGGTCAGCCGTTTCGTACAGCGCATGGGCCGCCACGCTCAGGGGGGAACACTGCTGCGTGGGACTGACGGGCTCCAGCGTGAAATGGTCGTCGGCGACGGTGCAGATCATGCCTTCGGGCTTTTCCATGGTGACCACGGCGGCACCACCACATTCCATGATCTTGGCGGCGTGCCAGCACAGACCTGCGGGGAATCCGCGTGCCACCGGGATCGCGGCAAAAATCGCGGCGTCGGTGGAGCGGCCGGCCAGCACCACGTCGGCGCCTCCGTTCAGCGCCGCGACATAGGCTTCGGCGCCCATCATGGCCACGATGTGGTCGGCCCCGGTCAGGACGTCCTCGTTGATGGGGGGCGCGGGGTCCAGCGCCCGGATCTTGCCTTCGCGGTATTTTTTCAGCAGCACGTCGCGCGGCGGTTCAGACTCGATCACCGCCAGGCGGAAGTGCAGGCTCTCTTCCTGAGCGATCTCCAGCACGATTTCGCGCACCCAGTTCAGATTCCAGTTGCCGCCGCTACCACCGCACGAACCGATCAGCAACGGTACGTTGACCGAGCGGGCGCCCGTGACCAGGATGCGCAAGTCGCGCTTGATGGCGGCGCGGGAAAAGAAAGGCTTGTTGCCGCCCAGGTTGGCGGGTCCGCCGTCAGTCGATCCGGCGTCGCAGCCGATAAAAGCGAGGTCGGGTGAGAGCGCGGCGCGGAAGTGGTTTTCTGAAAAGCCCACGCCCAGGATGCCGGTCGGCGAGAGGTATCGGATGTGTCGGGTCATGTGTGTTGTCTCCATGGCGGTATTGATTCAGAATTTTTCGGTATTGATAACATTTGTTATTGAAAAAGCAAAAAAAAGATGGTCACCTGGCCTCACATCACACGGGACAGGAAGGCACGCAGGCGATCGGTCTTCGGGTTGGACAAGGTTTCCTTGGCCTCTCCCTGTTCGTGAATGCGCCCGCCCTCCATGAACACCACGCGCGTGGCCACCTCGCGAGCAAAGGCAATTTCATGGGTCACGACCACCATCGTCTTGCCAGCTTTGGCCAGGTCTGACACCACGTTGAGCACCTCGCCCACCAGCTCCGGGTCCAGCGCGCTGGTGGGTTCGTCAAACAGCATGACCTTGGGCCGCATGGCCAGGGCTCGGGCGATGGCCACGCGCTGCTGCTGCCCGCCGGAAAGCATCTGGGGGTATGCCGTGAGCTTGTCCCCCAGGCCCACGCGGCCCAGCAGGTGGTGTGCGCGGGTGCGGGCATCGGCCACCGAATCACCCAGCACCTGCACCGGACCTTCCATCACGTTCTCTTCCACCGTCATGTGCGGAAACAAGACAAACTGCTGGAACACCATGCCGAGTTGCTGTCGTTGCAGCGCAATGTCTTTGGGACCCAGCTGGCGCAGGACGGTGCCTTCCTGCTTGTAGCCCAGCAATTCGCCGTTGAGGTAGATCGAGCCGCCCTCAATGGTTTCGAGCTGGTGGATGCAGCGCACCAAGGTGGACTTGCCCGATCCCGACGGACCAATGACCGCGACCACTTCGCCTTCATCGATGTCGAGCGAGACACCGTTCAAGACCTGGAAGCTGCCGTAGCGTTTGAGGACGTTGTGCAATCTCAGCACAGGCCCGGTCTGGGTGCTGGCTGTGTTGGGTTTTTGCATGGGGTACCTTGGCTTTCTTTACGCTTGCTCGGATGCGGGGACCACCTGGGTCGTGTCACGGCGGTGGCCTTTGGAGTAGTAGCGCTCCAGCCGGGACTGGAAGGCGTACAGCAGGGTGATGACCACGAGGTACCAGAACACCGCCACCATCAGCAGGGGAACAATTTCGTAGGTGCGGTTGTAGATGATCTGCACCGAGTGCAGCAAATCGTTCATGGCAATGACGCTCACCAGCGCCGTGGCCTTGGCCATGCCAATGACCTGGTTGCCCGTCGGCGGAATGATGAACCGCATGGCCTGCGGAAAGATGATGCGAAAGAAAGCCTTGGTGGGCGTCATGCCCAGGGCCCTGGCCGCATCGTGCTGGCGTGTGTCCACGGAAGACAGACCCGCCCGGACGATTTCGGTCATGTAGGCCCCTTCTGCAAGGCCCAGACCCAGCAGGGCGGCCAAGAAAGGGGTGATCACCGCATTGGTGGGCCATTCAACCCATGGCGCCAGGAAAGGCAGTCCGATGCTGATGCTGGGGATCAGGTACGCGAGGTTGTACCAAAAGATCAGCTGGATCAGCAGCGGGGTGCCGCGAAAGGCCCAGAGGTAGGTCTGCGCGGCCCAGCGAGCCGGTTTGAAGTCTGACAACAGGGCCAGCGCAGCAATCGTCCCGATCACGGTTCCAATGACCATCGCCACCACCGTCAACACCAGTGTGGTGCCCAGGCCCTGCAGCACGTTGGGGGAGAACAGGTACTTCCCCACCACCGGCCACTCAAAGCGGGGGTTGGAGAACAGGAAGTACGTCACCTGCAGCGCAGCCAGGGCGAGGAACAGCGAGAGCCCCCAGCGGAGCGGGCTTGTGCGGTGGCGTGCGGTGGCGATGTCTGCCCAGCCGTGCGTGGCTGGCGGCGACATACCGGTGGCGGGGGTCATGGCGATGGATCCTTGCAACATGGTCATCGCCTCACTTGTTGCTAGCGGGGTTGAGCTGCGGCGCCGGTGCTTTGGTGAGCGTCAAACCCCATTTGTCCATGATGCGTGCGTATTCGCCCGATTTCCACAGTTCCTTGAGCGCATCGTGAATCACGGGACTGAGTTCGGCGTTCTTTTTCATGACAAAGCCCTGGTGCAGCACCCCCAGTCCATCGGTCTCGTCGGTCTGGATCGTGAACTTGCCGGGGTTGCGCTGTTGCAGGTACAGGGCAGCGGCGAGCTGCATGCCGGCCACATCTGCCCGGCCTGACTGGGCCGCCAGTACCGTCGCATTTTGGTCGGCCAGGGGCACCATCTCGACCGGTGCCTTCTTGCCCGCGACGCACCGCTCACTGACCTTGGCGGCATAAGCCTCTTGCGCCGAACCTGCCGGGAAAGACATGCGCAGGCCGCACAGATCGTCCAGCTTGGACGTTTTCCGCCCTCCCGCCACCGGCAGAACAAAAGCCGGCTTGCTCAACATCCAGGTGAGGATGTCATAGCGCTCCTCACGCGCCTTGGTGGACAGCAGTGGACCCGCCGACAGGTCGTAGCGCCCCGTGTCGATGCCCGCGAGCATGGCGGGCAGGTTGCTGACGATCGTCAGCTCGACCTTGACCCCCAACAACGGCTCCAGCGCCTTCGCCATGTCGGCATCGATGCCAGTGACCGTTCGGCCATCGTCGCCCACGATGCGGTAGGGCGCAAAGGAGTCGCCGACCATTTTGAGCACCTTGGCGCTCTTGACGGAGGCGGGCAGGCGATCAAACAACGGGGCTGAAGCGGTTTGCGCAAAGGCGCTCAGGCTACAGGTCCAGACCGCGAGCGACAACGCGCCCACCTTGAAAGTGCGGCGAAGCGCTTGGGTACCCATCTGCCGTGCAGACGGTTGGAATGGGGATAATCTTGATGCCATCGTGGTCTCCAGCTTGTTAAGCTCAAATGAGAGCGTTTTTGATCTGGGTCAAATGTTATCGATAACATTTGTTATTGAAATCGGTACTTACCCTAAACTTGCCGCGCTCGCAAAATACGACCTCAGAACTTGACGCCATGACCGTTTTGCACCGATCCACCCTCACGGAAGTCTGCGACGACAGCGCGGCTGTGACATCCCCAAGACCGTCTGAAGGTGGCCAAGGGCTGACCCCCGCCATGGCCGGATTTCGGCTGCTCAAGCTCACCAACCTGATGAGCCGACCTTTCTTTGGTCAGTTTGCGAAGCAGCACGATCTCACGCTCAATGAGTGGCGTTCCATCGTGGTGCTGGCCAATCAGCCGGGTAGTGCAGCCCAGGATGTGAGCGCGGCGACCGGCTCGCACCCCATGAACATCAGCCGAGCCGTGATTGCCTTGCGCAAGCGCGGCTTGATCGAAGAAGCCC
>JAGXRS010000030.1 GCA_018335615.1 Hydrogenophaga sp.
GGCTCCAACGTGCAGTTCTCGATCAACCCGAAGGACGGCCGCATGGTCGTCATCGAGATGAACCCGCGCGTGTCGCGTTCGTCGGCACTGGCCTCCAAGGCCACCGGCTTTCCGATCGCCAAGGTGGCCGCCAAGCTGGCCATCGGCTACACGCTGGACGAGTTGCGCAACGAGATCACCGGCGGTGCCACGCCGGCCTCGTTCGAACCCTCGATCGACTACGTGGTGACCAAGATCCCGCGTTTTGCTTTCGAGAAATTCCCGACCGCCGACAGCCGCCTGACCACGCAGATGAAGAGCGTGGGCGAGGTCATGGCCATGGGCCGCACCTTCCAGGAATCCTTCCAGAAAGCCCTGCGCGGCCTGGAAGTGGGTGTGGACGGCATGAACGAAAAAACCCAGGACCGCGAGACGCTGGAGCGCGAACTGGGCGAGCCCGGCCCGGACCGCATCTGGTACGTGGGTGACGCCTTCGCCGCCGGCTGGTCCATGGAAGAGGTGCACCAGTTCACGAAGATCGACCCCTGGTTCCTGATCCAGATCGAGGAAATCGTGAAGATCGAACTCCAGCTGGAAAAGACCAGCCTGGACGCCATCGACGCCGATACCCTGCGCGGCCTGAAGAAGAAAGGCTTCTCGGACCGCCGCCTGGCCAAGCTGCTCAAGACCACCGACAAGGCCGTGCGTGAGCGCCGCATCGAACTCAACATCCGCCCGGTCTACAAGCGCGTGGACACCTGCGCGGCCGAGTTCGCCACCGACACCGCCTACCTGTACTCCACGTACGAAGGCCATGGCGACGGCGAGTGCGAAGCCGAGCCCACCACCAACAAGAAGATCATGGTGCTGGGCGGAGGCCCCAACCGCATCGGCCAGGGCATCGAGTTCGACTACTGCTGTGTGCACGCGGCGCTGGCCATGCGCGAAGACGGGTACGAGACCATCATGGTCAACTGCAACCCCGAAACCGTGTCCACCGACTACGACACCAGCGACCGCCTGTATTTCGAGCCGCTGACGCTCGAAGATGTGCTGGAAATCGTCGACAAGGAAAAACCGGTGGGCGTGATCGTGCAGTACGGCGGCCAGACGCCCCTGAAGCTGGCGCTGGGTCTGGAGGCCAACGGCGTGCCGATCATCGGCACCACGCCCGACATGATCGACGCCGCCGAAGACCGCGAGCGCTTCCAGAAGCTGCTGCACGAACTTGGCCTGCGCCAGCCGCCGAACGCCACCGCCCGCACGGAACCCGAGGCGCTGGAAAAAGCCGCTGCCCTGGGTTACCCGCTGGTCGTACGCCCGAGCTACGTGCTGGGCGGCCGGGCGATGGAAATCGTGCACGAGCAGCGCGACCTGGAGCGCTACATGCGCGAAGCCGTGAAGGTCAGCCACGACTCACCGGTGCTGCTGGACCGCTTCCTGAACGACGCCATCGAATGCGATGTGGACGCCGTGCGCGACCACACCGGCCGCGTCTTCATCGGCGGGGTGATGGAGCACATCGAGCAGGCTGGCGTGCACAGCGGCGACTCCGCCTGCTCGCTGCCGCCGTACTACCTGAGCAAAGAAACGGTGGACGAGCTCAAGCGCCAGACCGCGGCCATGGCCGAGGGCCTGAACGTGGTGGGTCTGATGAACGTGCAGTTCGCCATCCAGGAAGTGGAAGAGAACGGCGCCAAGAAAGACGTGATCTTCGTGCTGGAAGTGAACCCGCGCGCCTCGCGCACGGTGCCTTTCGTCTCCAAGGCCACGGGCATCCAGCTGGCCAAGGTGGCGGCGCGCTGCATGGCCGGCCAGTCGCTGGACGAGCAGGGCATCGGTGCCGAGGTGACGCCGCCTTACTTCAGCGTGAAAGAAGCGGTGTTTCCCTTCGTCAAGTTCCCGGGCGTGGACACCATCCTCGGCCCCGAGATGAAGTCGACCGGCGAGGTGATGGGCGTGGGCAAGACCTTTGGCGAGGCCTTCGTGAAGAGCCAGCTCGGCGCCGGTACCAAGCTGCCGCAGTCGGGCAAGGTGTTCCTCACGGTGAAGGGTGGTGACAAGCCGCGCGCCGTGGAAGTGGCGCGTCAGCTGGTGGACATGGGTTTCGACCTGGTCGCCACGCGCGGCACGGCCGCTGCCATCGCAGAAGCCGGCATCGCGGTGCAGACGGTCAACAAGGTCACCGAGGGCCGCCCGCACATCGTGGACATGATGAAGAACAACGAGATCGCGCTCGTCATCAACACCGTGGAAGAGCGCCGCAATGCGATTGCCGACTCGCGCCAGATCCGCACCTCTGCGCTGCTGGCCCGCGTGACCACCTTCACCACCATCGCCGGTGCCGAAGCCGCGGTGGAAGGCATGAAGTACATCGACAGCCTGGGTGTGATCTCGGTGCAGGACATGCACGCACAGCTGAACGCCTGAGCCTGTGGCCGGGCCGGCAAAAGCCGGTTTCTTTCGCGGCATAATGACCGCACATGAACACCGCCGAGCGGCAACGCCCGGCGGTT
Organism: Hydrogenophaga sp.; assembly: GCA_018335615.1. Taxonomy (GTDB): domain Bacteria; phylum Pseudomonadota; class Gammaproteobacteria; order Burkholderiales; family Burkholderiaceae_C; genus Hydrogenophaga. The sequence continues at coordinate 2,496 of JAGXRS010000030.1, forward strand.
TCCTTTTGGAGACACTCACATGGCCACCTTACCCATCACCAAGCGCGGCGCTGAAAAGCTCAAGGAAGAGCTGCACCGCCTGAAAACCGTCGACCGTCCCTGGGTGATCAATGCGATTGCCGAAGCGCGTGCCCAGGGCGACCTGAGCGAGAACGCCGAATACGACGCCGCCAAGGACCGCCAGGGCTTCATCGAAGGCCGCATTGCCGAGATCGAAGGCAAGCTCTCCACCGCCCAGATCATCGATCCCAGCGCCGTGGACGCGGCCGGTCGTGTGGTGTTCGGCGCCACGGTCGAACTGGAAGACGAGAACAGCGGCGCGGCCGTCACGTACCAGATCGTGGGCGAAGACGAGGCGGACCTGAAGCTGGGCCTTGTCAACATCAGCAGCCCGATCGCGCGCGCACTGATCGGCAAGGAAGAGGGCGATGTGGCGGTGGTGGAAGCCCCGGGCGGCACGCGCAGCTACGAGATCGTGTCGGTTCGCTACGCCTGATGGTCTGGCAGCGCCTCTCGCTGGCGCTGGCCGCCCTGTGGTGGGGCGGCATCACCGCGCTGAGCTTCCTGGCCGTGCCCACGCTGTTCGCCACCCTGGGCAGCCCGGCGGTGGCTGGTCCGGTGGCCGCCAAACTGTTTTCTTTGCAAAGCTGGGCGGGCTTGGTGATCGGGCTGGGTCTGTTGCTGTTGCTGCGCCGCCAGCGCCAACGCATGGTCGTTTCCAACGATGCGGGTCTGGTGGTCGGCCCTGAACAGGTGGTCGTTTTGCAGCAGCTCTTGAGCACCATGGGAATCGTGCTGCTGGCGATGCTGCTGGCCCTGGTGCAAGAATTTGGCGTGGCGCAAAACATCGTCACGGCCCGCGCATCGGGCGGCAACCTGCGCCTGTGGCACAGCGTGGGCAGCTTGATGGTGCTGGGGCAATGGCTGTGTGCCGGTGCCGTTCTCTGGCGTCTGTCCCGATCGTCAGAGGCATTTGTCGGTGCGCAGTGACTTTTTCAGGGCACCGCGGAACTGGCTTGGCCAGGCCGCCAGTGCCACCCCTTGGGAAGCTGAGGGCCGCGGCTCCAAGACTGCCTGCGCAGACTTGCACAGCCCGAAGTGACACCGGCTCCGACGGTGGCGCGGCCTGCAAGGCACGCCGAAGCCGGCCCGGGACTTACGTCCTCTCTGCCGATTCCAGCGTGTTCACCATCAGCATGGTGATGGTCATCGGCCCCACGCCGCCGGGCACCGGGGTGATGTGGCTCGCCACTTCCCTGACGCCGTCAAAGTCCACGTCGCCGCACAGTTTGCCTTCGTCGTTGCGGTTCATGCCCACGTCAAGCACCACCGCACCGGGTTTGACCATGTCGGCGGTGAGCACGTTGCGCTTGCCCACGGCGGCCACGATCACATCGGCCTGCAAGGTCATGGCTTTGAGGTCTTTCGTGGCGCTGTGGCAGATGGTGACGGTGGCGTTCTGCTGCAGCAGCATCAGGGCCATCGGCTTGCCGACGATGTTGCTGCGGCCGATCACCACCGCGTGCTTGCCCTTCAGGTCGTATCCAATGCTTTCCAGCATCTTCATGCAGCCGTAAGGCGTGCAGGGCCAGAAGCCGCGCATGCCGGTCATCAGGGCGCCGGCACTGGCGATGTGAAAGCCATCCACGTCCTTGGCCGGGTCGATGGCTTCGATGACCTTCTGCGCGTCGATATGAGCCGGCAGTGGCAGCTGCACCAGAATGCCGTGGATGGCGGGGTCCTGGTTGAGGGCGTCCACCCGGGCCAGCAGCTCGGCTTCGCTCAGGCTGGCGGGCCAGGTTTCCAGCACGGAATGCATGCCGGTGTCATCGCAGGCCTTCACCTTGTTGCGCACATAGACCTGGCTGGCCGCGTTGTCGCCCACCAGAATCACGGCCAGGCCCGGGGTGATGCCGCGTGCCTTGAGGGCGCTCACGCGGGCGCTCACATCGGCGCGGAGTTGGCGGGAGAGGGCGTTGCCGTCGATCAATTGGGCGGTCATGGCGGATGTTCCTGGAGTTGAAATGCAAACGCCCGCCGAGGAATCGGCGGGCGCTGAGG
>JAGXRS010000031.1 GCA_018335615.1 Hydrogenophaga sp.
AGCCGGGCGTCCGGGTTGGTGGCCACGGGCTCGTGCACTTTTTCCAGCAGCGGCAGGTCGTTGATCGAGTCGCTGTAGAAGGTGCTGTGCTGCACGCTGGCCCAGCTCAGGCCGCGCGCGGACAGCCATTGTTCCACACGCGCCACTTTGCCTTCGCGAAACGAGGGCGTGCCCTGGATGGCGCCGGTCACCTCGCCCTGCGCGTCGTGCTCGAGATCGATGGCAATCAAGGCCTCCACACCGAAAGCGTGGGCGATGGGGCGTGTGACAAATGCGTTGGTGGCGGTGACGATGATCACCTCGTCACCAGCGGCCTGATGGGCGCGCACCAAGTCGAGCGCGGGCTCGCGCAACGCAGGCAGGATCACCTCCTGCATGAAGCGCTGGTGGGCCTGCTGCGCCTGTGCCATGCCGTGTTCGCGGATGGCGCCGGTGGCGAAGCGCACGTATTCGTGGATATCGAGCGTGCCCGCTTTGTAAGCGGCATAGAAAGCGTCGTTGGCACGGGCAAAGCCATCGGCATCACGCCAGCCCAGCGCGACGGTGAACTTTCCCCAGGCGTGATCGGAATCCAGTGGCAGCAGGGTGTGGTCGAGGTCGAAAAGTGCAAGTTTCAAGAGAAGGCTTTCAGAGACAGGCGCGCTCGCGGCGGGCGCGGGTCATTCGTTTTCCAGCATGGATTTGATGAGCGGAATGGTGATGCCGCGCTGGGTGCGCAAGGCGTAGGCATCGAGCTGGTCGAGCAGCAGCATGAGGCTGGTGAGGTCACGCGAGAAGCGGGTGAGCATGAAGTCCATCACGTCGTCGCCCAGGGACACCCCGCGCTCGTCGGCAGCGCGGCGCAGCACGGCGCGGCGTTCCGTCTCGCCCAGTGCCTGCAGCTGGAACACATGGCCCCAGCCCAGGCGCGTGCGCAGGTCTTCACGCAGCTGCAGGTCGGCCGGCGGCCGGTCGGCCGCGGCCAGCACCCATCGCGCCGGGCCGTAAGCCGGGTTCTGGGCATTGATGAACCAGTTGAAGGCCGCGGCCTGCTGCTCGGCCGTGTAGAGGTGGCAGTCGTCGAGCAACACCGCGTCCCACTGGTCGTCGTATTCCCCGGGGTGCAGGCGAGCGGCGTCGATCCAGCCCACACGGCTGCCGTGTTCGCGCAAGGTTTCACCCACGGCACTCAGCAGGTGCGTCTTGCCGCTGCCGCCGGCTCCCCACAGAAACGTGGGCACGGGCGAACGCAGCGGATTGCCCGCCCACAGGCGCAGGTGCTCCAGCGCCAGCTCGTTGCCGACCGTGACAAAATTGTCCAGGGTGGGCACCGGTGCCAGGCCAATGTCAAGGGCAAGTTGTTTCATGGGCGCAGGACTGTGGCTCATGGCCGACCCTCGGTTGATGCCGTGACGACCGCTTCACGGCGGTCCAGGTACAGTTCGCTGCTCAGGTAGCCGCGGCGCACACGGCGCGCCGCCACCAGCAGCACGGCACTGGCCGGCAGCGCAATCAGCACACCGACGAAGCCGAACAGGTGGCCGAAGGCCAACAGGGCAAAAATCACCGCGATGGGATGCAGACCGATGCGCTCACCCAGCAGGCGCGGGGTGAGGTACAGACTCTCCACCACCTGCCCCACCAGGTACACCACGCCCACCAGCGCCACGCCCAGCAGGGTCTGAAACTGCAGCAGCGCCGCCAGCAGTGCCAACACCATGCCCAGCCCGAAGCCCAGGTAAGGCACGAACACCGCCAAGCCGGTGAACACGCCAATGGGCAGGGCCAGCTTGAGCCCCACCAGGGCCAGGCCCACGGTGTAGAACACGGCCAGCAAGCCCATCACCAGCAACTGGCCGCGCAGGTACTGGCCCAGCACAGCGTCGGTCTCGTCCAGGAAGCTCTGAACGCCCGGACGAAAACGCGGCGGGATGAGCGCCTTGAGGCGTTCCACCAGACCGTTCCAGTCCAGCAGCAGGTAGTAGGCCACGATGGGCATCAGAAACAGGTTGCCCACCACGGCAGCCACTGCACTGCCGCCGATGCGCAAGGATGCCAGCACGCCGTCGAGAATGTCACCTTCATGCCCGGCCACGAGGCGCGTGAGCCAGTTGCGCACCAGCGCCACGTCAATCTGCAGCTCGATACCCGCGCGAGCGGCCAGCGGCAGCAACAATGCATTGATCCGCTCCAGCAGCAGGGGCACCTGCTCGCGCAGCAGTGGCACCTGCTTGGTGATGACGGGCACGATCAGCAGCAGCACCGCCAGCAGCACCAGCATGAGCAGCGCAATGGCCAGACCCGCCCCGAGCCAGCGTGGCACACGCTTCAGGTACAGGCGTTCAACCAGGGGATGCAGCACATACGCCATGACACCCGCCACCAGAAACGGCGTCAGCACGGGCGACAGCAGCGAGAGCAGCAGCCCCGCCACGACAGCGATCGCAACCCACGAAGCGGCGCGGATCTGGTGGGAGGTCAGGGGCATGGGAGCGGGATGGTCGGTGAGGGCGCGAGGGGTGGGCAAAGGCCAACCCTTAAAATCTGGGGCAAATTCTATCGGGCGCCTTCAGGTTACCCGAAAGCATCACCCGCCCTGCCCCAACGACCGCCCGGCGCTTCGCCGTGCACGCACTTCATGACCAACAGCACCACCCCCCTTTCGTACAAAGACGCCGGCGTAGACATCGACGCTGGTGACGCGCTCGTCGAACGCATCAAACCCCTGGCGAAGAAAACGATGCGCGAAGGCGTGCTCGCGGGCATCGGCGGTTTTGGGGCGCTGTTCGAAGTGCCCAAGCGCTACCAGGAACCGGTGCTCGTCAGCGGCACCGACGGCGTGGGCACCAAACTCAAGCTGGCCTTCGAATGGAACATGCACGACACCGTGGGCATCGACCTGGTGGGCATGAGCGTGAACGACGTGCTGGTGCAAGGCGCCGAACCCCTGTTCTTTCTGGACTACTTCGCCTGCGGCAAGCTCGACGTGGACACCGCCGCGGCCGTGGTCGGCGGCATCGCCAAGGGCTGCGAGCTCAGCGGCTGCGCCCTCATCGGCGGCGAGACGGCCGAGATGCCCGGCATGTACCCGGCGGGCGAGTACGACCTGGCGGGCTTCTGTGTCGGCGCGGTCGAGAAAAGCAAGATCCTCACCGGCCAGAACGTGAAACCCGGCGACGTGGTGCTGGGCCTGGCGTCACACGGCGTGCATTCCAATGGCTTCTCGCTGGTGCGCAAGTGCATCGAGCGCGCCGGCGCCAACCTGCCCGAGAACCTGGACGGCCAGCCGTTCAAGCAGGCCATCATGGCCCCCACCCGCCTGTACGTGAAAAACGTGTTGGCCACACTGGCGAAACACCCGGTCAAAGCCCTTGCCCACATCACCGGCGGCGGCCTGCTGGAGAACATCCCGCGCGTGCTGCCCGAGGGAACGGCCGCCCATCTCGTCAAGGGCAGCTGGCCGCAGACCGAGCTGTTTGCCTGGCTGCAGAACACCGCCGGCATCGACGACATCGAAATGAACCGCACCTTCAACAACGGCATCGGCATGGTGGTGGTGGTCGCTGCCGAAGAAGCGGCCGCCTGCTCCGCCACGCTGCGCGAACTGGGCGAGACGGTGTACGAGATTGGCGCCATCGGTGAGCGCGGGGACGGTGTCCCGGTCACGGTGGGCTGAACGTTTTACGAGTACGCGCCCTCGCCTGCCGGGGCAGGCCGAACCCGAGCGGTGAGCCGGGTTAGACGATGGCTTCGGATTCGACGATGTGCACCCCCGGCCGTGGTGACAGCACCGCGGCCAGCAGGTGGTGGGCAATGCGCTCGGCGGGCACCACGCGGTAACGGGGCGGCAACAGGGGCCGCACCCAGCGGGACACACGCAGCGCCAGCTGCTCGGCCGGGCGGCTTTCACTTCGTTCACCGCCAATGAGCCCCGGGCGCACCAGGGTGAGCGAGGGATAGCCCAGCCCCTGCAGGTCGCGCTCCAGTTCACCCTTGGTGCGCGAATAGAAAACCCGGGACGAGGGATCCGCTCCCAGCGCCGAATTCAGCGCGTAGGCCTGTGCGCCGTGCTGGCGTGCGAGCTGCGCAACGTGCAGGGGAATGTCATGGTCTACCCGATAGAACGCGGCTTTCGAACCCGCCGCGCGCATTGTGGTGCCCAGCGCACAGACCACCGCCTCCACCCGCCACCAGGGGGCGTCGGGCGGCACGCCGTCAAAGTCCACCACCGGATTCAGCAAGCGCGGATGCGCGGGCAGCGGCCGCCGGGTGGGTGCCACGACCTGCGACACACCAGGGTGCGCCAGCGCCTTGTGCAGCACCAGCTGCCCCACCAGACCCGTCCCGCCGATCAACATCACCGATCTCATGGCTGCCCTTTGTGCAAAAGCGCATTGTGGAGCGCGCTCAACGGGGTTTGGTGGCCTCGATCTTCTTCAAGAGCGTCTGATAGACCGCGAGGCGCGGGCCGCCGAGCTTCACGGCCTCCCGCGCAGCCGCCCGCGCCGCCGGCAGCCGTCCCAGCTCCCAGCGCACCTGGGCCAGGTTGTGCCATGCGTCCGCGAAATCGGGGTAAGCCGACGTGGTGGCCTCGTAAGCACGGGAGGCCTGTTCGCGCTGGCCGAGCGCATACGCGGTGTTGCCCAGCCCGAGCAGGCTGATGCGGTGCCCCGGCCACGCGTCGAGCGCGGCCACGTAGGCGGCCTGTGCGGCACCCGGGTCCACCCGCTCCAGCGCCGCCACCGCCACCGCCCAGCTGGTGGCCTCGGCCGTCACCGGCAGGCGCTGCGGCGGCGTGACACGAAACGCCCAATGGTCCGAACGCGCCCACATGCGCTCGAAGGTCGAGAGAGACACCGGCATGCGCGGGGTGGTGCCGGAATGCATCAGGATTTCACCCTGCTCGCGGTCGTAGCCCATCACCACGGCGTAATGCCACATGGGCCGCACCGGTAGCGACAGGTTCAGCAGCACCAGCACGGGGTGCCCGCTGGCCACCTCGGCCAGCACGGCATCCAGCGTGGGGGCGAGCGGGTAGGCGACCAGGCCCTGGCGGCGGGCGGCGGCCAGCATTTCCAGCTGCAGGGCACCCTGACGGCCTGGCAAGTACACCTGGGGTGTCAGCGCTTCGGGCGTGACGGTGCTGCCCGCCGCCTGCGCCACCATGGCGAGCGTGGCGGGGCCACACAAAAAATCGTCCTGCGCGTGAAAGGGCACCTGCTCCAGCACGATCTGGTCGGGCAGGCTC
>JAGXRS010000032.1 GCA_018335615.1 Hydrogenophaga sp.
GTGGCAGGCGCAGCGTGGCGGTGGTGCCCTGCCCTGCGGTGGATGTGATGCGCAGGCTGCCGCCATGCGCGCCCGCCAGCGCACGCGCCAGCGGCAGTCCCAGACCCGATCCGTCGGCGCGGTGGCGGCGTGCGTGTTCGCCTCGGTAGTTGCGCTCGAACACATGCGGCAGCTCGTCAGCGGGAATGCCAATGCCCTGGTCGGTCACGTCGGCCAGCCACGCATCACCCTCAACTGCCGTGCGCAGCTGCACCCGGGCGCCGGGGTGGGAGTAACGCACGGCGTTGTCCAGCAGCAGCACCAGCAGCTGGCGCAGGCGCGGCCCATCGGCCCACAGCGCCAGCTGCGGGGGCGCGTCTTGGGTCCAGTCGATCTGCACCGCGCGCTCCTGCGCCAGCGGCTGTATCTGTTGCAGTGCGTCCTGCACCGGCTCCACCGCCAGCACGTGCTGCGGGTGCATGGAGAGCGACTGGGTGTCGCTGCGCGCCATGGTGAGCAGGTCGTCAATGACCCGGCCGAGCTGCGTGGCGGTCTCGTTGATGCGCCGCAGCGCATCCTGGTAATCCTCGGTGGGCTTGGCTCTGCCGCGCAGGGCGATTTCGGCCTCGCCACGGATGGCGGTGGTCGGCGTGCGCAGTTCGTGGCTGATGTCGGCAAACAATTGCCGGCGCGAGGCGTCCACCCGCTGCAGGCTTTGCAGCGCGTCTTCCAGTTCGGCGGTGCGGGTCTGCACCTGGCGCTCCAGCTCGTGCCGGGCCTGGGTCTCGCGATCGCGGTGGCGCTGCAGCTCATCGGCCAGGGCGTTCAAGGTGCGCGCCACGGCGGCGAACTCATCGGCGCCGTGTTCGTCCATGCGGTGCTGCAATTCGCCGCGCTGCAGCGCCTGCGCGCCGGTGCTCAGGTTGTGCAGCGGCCGGCGCAGCGCCCGGGCGAAGTACAGCGCCAGCAAGGCCGCCACCAGGGCAATCGTGCCCGTGGCCACGAGCACGCCACCCGCCAGCCGGCCCAAGGCGCGGTCGGCGGCCTGCCGTTCACGCTCCACCGCTGCGCGCTCTTGTCCGATGGTCTCGGCCACGCGGTAGCGCAGGTCTTGCCCCTGCGACAGATCGAACACGCGGTTGATGGCGGCCCAGGTGGCCGACGGATCGGCGTCGCGCGGCAGCGGCCGAATATCCTGCAGCGCCTGGTCCAGCTCGTGCAGGCTGCGGCGCAGGATGCCCAGGGTGTCTTTGCGCTGCTGCAGCTCAAGCGCCGCGCGCCGGGCATCGCCGTCGAGTGCCGCGGCTTGCAGCGCCAGCGCGTCCAGGGCGTCCAGGCTGCGGTGCATGGCACTCAGGTGTGCGTCGCGCTCGGCGGGGTCGGCCCCGGCCTGCAGCAAGGCCTGCGATGTCCACAGGCGCAGCCGCTGCTTCTGGGCCGACAGCTCCAGGTGAACCTGCAGCAGGTCGCTGGCCACCCGCCCGCGCACCACCTGCGCCGATGCCGACTCGACGGCCCACCAGGCCAGCGCCCCCTGCAACAGAAAGGCCAGGGCCAGAAAAGCGAGCGCCAGGCTCAGACGTTGCCGAAACATCCCCGCATTGTGTTGCCTGCCGAGGTGCCGGCAAATGAACGCTGCATGAAAAGCCCATGAACGCCGGCACGGTGGGGGCACCGCCGCCAGCCAAACGCCCGGACGCGCGCCCGCTCGGCGCGGAATCAGAACACGCGGGCGATCAGCGCGCCGCGCGTGGCGTCTTCCTGGCCCGGCACCGGAATCCACACGCGCATGGGGTTGCCCTGGGCCACCTGCACCGGCTCGCCCTCGGCGTTGCGCATCTGCTCCAGCTTCAGCAGGCGGTTGCCGCCGGGGTGGATCACCTCCAGCGTGTCGCCCACGGCGAAGCGGTTCTTCGTTTCCACCTCGGCCCAGCCGTAGGCCACATTCAGCACCTCGCCCACGTACTGGCTGTGGTGCGCCTCGGACCCACCGGTTTCGTAGTTCTGATAATCCTGCATGGGCCGGCGTTCCAGAAAGCCGCTGGTATAGCCGCGGTTGGCCAGGCCTTCGAGCTGGGTGATCAGCGCCGGGTTGAAGGGGCGGCCGGCCACGGCGTCGTCGATGGCGCGGCGGTACACCTGCGCGGTGCGCGACACGTAGTACAGGCTCTTGGTGCGGCCTTCGATCTTGAGCGAGTCAACGCCGATCTTCACCAGCCGCTCCACATGCTCCACCGCGCGCAGGTCCTTGCTGTTCATGATGTAGGTGCCGTGCTCGTCTTCCATGATGGGCATGAGCTGGCCCGGGCGCTCGGACTCTTCCAGCAGGTAGACGCGGTCGGCCGCGGGGTGGCGCGGGCTGCCGCCGCAGGCAGCGAAGGCGCTTTCAGCGGCCTGCTGCTCGTCGGCAAAGCTGAAGTCGCTTTCCAGCGGCAGCGGAGCCACGTCGCCGTTGTCGGTTTCCTGGGCCTCGCCGGGGCGGTAGTTCCAGCGACAGGCGTTGGTGCAGGTGCCCTGGTTGGAGTCGCGGCGGTTGAAGTAGCCGCTGAGCAGGCAGCGACCCGAATAGGCGATGCACAGCGCGCCGTGCACGAACACCTCCAGCTCCATGTCGGGGCATTCGTGGCGGATCGCCTCCACCTCGTCCAGGCTCAGTTCGCGCGAGAGGATGACGCGGGTCACGCCCACCTTCTGCCAGAACTTCACCGCGGCGTGGTTCACCGTGTTGGCCTGCACCGAAAGGTGAATCGGCACGTGGTTCCAGGCGCCGCTGTGCATCTTGTCGAGCACCATCATGATGAGGCCCGGGTCGGCCATGATGAGGCCATCGGGCTTCATCTGCACGATGGGTTCGATGTCGCGCAGATAGGTGCGGACCTTGTCGTTGTGCGGCACCAGGTTGCTGGTGAGGAAGAGCTTCTTGCCGCGCTGGTGCGCCTCGTCGATGCCCTGTGCAATCTGCTCCAGGCGGAACTCGTTGTTGCGGGCGCGCAGCGAGTAGCGCGGCTGGCCGGCGTAGACGGCATCGGCGCCGAAATCGAAGGCCGCGCGCATGCGGGCCAGCGAGCCGGCAGGCAGCAACAGTTCGGGCGCGCGGCGGGTGGCGGCAGTGGTCGTGTCGTGCATCGCAGGCCTCAACCGAGCTTCACGGCGGTGCCGCTGACGGCGACCATCATCATGCCGTTGGTCTCGCCCAGCACCTCGTAGTCGAAGTCGATGCCGATGACGCCGTCTGCGCCCAGCTCTTTCGCTGCTTCGATCAGGCCCTCCATGGCCGCGTCGCGCGCGCCGGCCAGCGCCCGTTCGTAGCCACCGGCCCGCCCGCCCACCACGTCGCGCACCGAAGAGAACAGGTCGCGCAAGATGTTGGCGCCGATGATGGCTTCGCCGTTGACCACGCCCAGGTACTGCGAGCGCGTCAGGCCTTCAGGCGTGGTGGTGCTGAGAAAAAAACCCTTGGTACTTTTGGAAAACCAGCCCATGTGCGAACCCCTGTGATGCACCGCCAGACGGGTGCCCGGGCATTGTGCCAGCGGCTTCGCGCCGGTTCACCAGAGCGGAACCAGCCGTCCGCCCTGCAGCGACCAGGCGTGCTGCGCCATGGCACGGGCTTCTTGCTCGTCGTGCGTGACCAGCAGGGCGCAGATGCCGGCCTCGGTGATGCGGGCGCGGAACTCGTCGCGCAGCTGCTCGCGCAAGGCCGCGTCCAGCGCGGAAAACGGCTCGTCCAACAGCAGCGCGCGCGGCCGCGTGATGAGCGCGCGGGCCAAGGCCACGCGCTGCTGCTCACCGCCGGAAAGCGTCCACACGCGCGATGTGGCGTGCCCGCCCAGGCCAAAGCGCGCCAGCATCTCGCGGGCCTGGGCACGGGCGGCGGCACGGCCGACGCGCTGCTCCACCAGTCCGAAGGCCACGTTGTCTTCCACGTTCAGGTGCGGGAACAGGGCGAAGTCCTGAAACATCAGGGCAAAGCCGCGCTGCTCGGGCGGCAGGGTGCTGATGTCTTGCCCGTTGAACCACACGCTGCCGCGCTCGGATGCCTCCAGCCCGGCCACGATCTTCAACAGCGTGCTCTTGCCGCTGCCCGATGCGCCGAGCAGCGCCACGGTTTCGCCGCTGGCCACCGACAGGCTCACGCCGTCCAGCAGCGGCCGATGGTCCCATTGTTTGGCGATGTCGCGCAATTCAAGCATGGCGTGCATTGTCCTCGCCGCGCCCCTCCAGACCGGCGAACGCCAGCAGCGCCAGCGCCATCAGGCCGCAGGCCAGCACCAGCGCGGCGTCGAGGTTGGCCGCGCCGGGTCGGCCCAGGTGCTGGTAGATGAGCGTGGTCAGCGTGGTCCATTCCGGGCGCGAGAGGAACAGCGACACCGCGAACTCGCCCAGCGCCGTGGCGGCCGCGAAGGCCATGCCGCGGCGCAGCGCGGTGGACACCAGCGGCAGCGTCACGCGCCAGAACACGCGCCATGGGCGGGCGCCCAGCGAGGCGGCGGCCTGCGCGTAGCTGGCGGGCAGGCTGTCCAGCGCCGCGGTGAGCGACTTGGCCACGAAGGGGTAGGCCAGCAGCGCGTAAGCCCCCACCAGCAGGCCGAGGCTGGCGGTCCACTGCGGATAGACCAGCAGCAGGCCGAAGGCGACCGTGACCGGTGACACCACGAAGGGCAGGAAGGCGGCGGCTCGCCACAGCAGGGCCAGGCCACGGTTGTCCAGGCCAGCCACACCAGCCAGACCACGGCTAACCAACCCAGCCCTACCTGCAACCCCGGCA
>JAGXRS010000033.1 GCA_018335615.1 Hydrogenophaga sp.
CAACAGCGGGCTGGTGGAGGCGTGGCCCGACGGTGGTGAATACCTCACCGCGGCCGTGTCCAGCACGGGTTTCAGCCTGTACCCGGGCCTGGGATGGACGGTGATCGTGCGCACCCCCGAACACATCGCGTTTGCCCCTGCGCTGCGCCTGCAGCAGCTGCTGGCCTGGGGAGGGCTGATCAGCGCCGTGCTGTTCGGCGTGTTGTTGTGGTGGATCGTGTCACGGCAGCTGCGCCCACTGGAGCGCCTGAGCGCAGCGGCACAGGAGATGCAGCTCCACGGCCTGGTCTCGTCCCAGCCCCTGCCCGAGCCGGTGGGCGACAGCGAGGTGGCGCATTTTGCGCGTTCGCTGGCCGCGCTGGTGAATGCCCTGCGCGACAGCCAGGAGCGCTTCCGCCGCCTGTTCAAGCACGCCCCGGTGCCCATGGGGCACATCGGCAACGACGGGCGCATGCTGGCCCAGAACGACCGTTTTGAAGAGACCTTCGGCTATTCGCGCGAGGACATGAAGACCCTGGAGGACTGGTGGCAGCATGCTTACCTCGACCCGCAACGGCGCGAGCGGGCCCGGCACGGGTGGCAGCGGACCGTGAACACCGCCAAGGCCACCGGTGCCCAGATCGACACGGGCGAGTTCCAGGTGCACTGCAAAGACGGCACCGAGCGCACCGTGAGGCTGTCCGGCATGGTGATGGAAGACGGCGTGCTCACGGCCTTCCATGACGTGACGCAACAGCGCACGGCCGAGGCCGAGTTGCGCCTGTGGGCGGCGTCCTTCGAACAGGCCCAACTCGGGCTCACCATCTCCGACGCCCGCACCAACCGCATCCTGGCGGCCAACCCGGCCTATGCGCGCGCGCGTGGCTACGAGGTGGCCGACCTGGTGGGGCTGCCCATCGAGACGCTGTACCCGCCCGACCAGCTGGACGCGGTCTGGCGCATCAACGCCGAGCTCGACGAGAAGAGCCACGGCCTGTTTGAAACCGAACACATGACCCGCGACGGGCGGCGCTTTCCGGTGCTGCTGGACATGACGATGCTGCGCGACCACAAAGGCCAGCCCACGCGCCGCGTCACCTATGCGCTCGACCTCACCGAGCGCAAACGCGCAGAACAAGCCCTGGCCGAGGCGCAGGCCGCCGCACTCGAACTGCAGCAGCAGGCCCGCCTGGCCGCGCTGGAGCAGATGGAGGCCACGCAGCGCGCGCGCGACGCGGCCGAGGCGGCCGAGCACGAGGTGCGCCGCCTCAACGCCGAGCTGGAACAGCGCGTGGCCGAGCGCACCGCCGAGCTCACCGCCGCCAACCGCGAACTCGACGCCTTTGCCTACACCGTGAGCCACGACCTGCGTGCCCCCCTGCGCACCATGCGCGGTTTTGCCGAGATCCTGGCAGAGGCTTGTGGCGACCGGCTCGATGACGACATCCGCACCTGCGTGGACCGTATCCAGCAGGGCAGCCGTCGCATGGGCGAACTCATCGATGGCATCCTCACCCTCTCCGGCGTGGCGCGCGGCGAATTGCGCCACGCCGCGGTCGATCTGTCGGCGCTGGCCGCCCGCCGCCTGGCCGATCTGGCCCAGAGCGAACCGGGGCGCCAGGTGGCCGTGGAGGTGCAACCGGGCCTGGTGATGCACGGCGACCCGCGCATGGTCGACGTGCTGCTGACCAACCTGATCGAGAACGCGTGGAAATACACCAGCAAACGGGAGCAGGCCACCATCCGCGTCTACGCCGGGTCGCTACAGGGCGTGGAAGGCTTCTGTGTGAGCGACAACGGGGCGGGCTTCGACATGCGGCACGCCAAAGACCTGTTCGAACCCTTCCGCCGCCTGCACCGCATGGACGAGTACGACGGCTCGGGCGTCGGGCTGGCCACGGTGCACCGCATCGTGCAGCGCCACGGCGGCCAGATCGTGGCCGAGGCGCAGCCCGGCCAGGGCGCCACCTTCTGCGTCAGCCTGCCGGACCATCCGGCCGAGACCTGAAGACGGCCCTCACCGGCCGCGCCGCGTCACCAGGGGCACGGTGGCGCGTGGGCCACACCGCAAAGCCCCCGACAATAGCCGCATGGACATTCTCATCGGCTTGCTGTTTGTCGGCATGGGCGGCTTCATCATCAAAAACGCAGAACAGCGCCAGCGCATCGCCCTGCTGGCCAGTCATCTGCAAAAATTCCAGCTGGAAAAGCACATGGAGTACCTCACCGAAGGCTACCTGCGTGCGCTGGGCGAGTCCGAGGCCGAACGCCGCGATCAGGTCTGGCAGCTCATGGAAGCCACTGAAAAAACGGTGGCCCAGCAGCTCGAACAGCTCGCCCTTGAGGTCGCCCGGCTGGACGAGGCTTCCACCCGGGTGAGCCGCTGGCCCGTGGCGGTGCCCCTGGCCAGCCGGCTGCTCCCCGGCACCACCTTCGATCTGCGCGAAGCGCTGGCCGTGCATGCGCGTGGCGTGTCCAGCGTGGTGAAGAACACACGCGGCCTGAGCCGGCGCGACAAGGCCTTCATGCTGTCGGCCGAGCTGTTTCTGTTCCAGCACACCTGCCACTGGTATTGCCGCTCCCGCTCGGTGGCCTCGGCACGGCTGGCGGTGCGCCACCGCACCCGCTATGAACAGGTGCTGGCGGCCGTGTCCCCCACCACCCGACGCGGTTGGGAGGCCCTGCTGGCCAGTTGAAGGTGCACAATGGCGGGCCGTCTGGAATGGCGCCTCGACATTCTCATAAAAGCTGATGCATGGTCATGCTGCATCTGCTTTTTCAGAAGTTTGAACTTCTATACCCTTAACGGGTTCTCAATCTTTTTGCAGGAGACCTCTGATGAAGAAAGCCCTTTCCCTACTGGCCGTCGTGTTTGCGCTCGGCTTGTCCACGGTGTCCCTGGACGCCGAAGCACGCCGCATGGGCGGCGGCAACTCGGTCGGCATGCAGCGCCAGGCAACGCCGCCCAAGGCACCGAATGCCGCACCGGCGCAGACACCCGCCGCCACCCCGGGCGCAGCCGCCGCCGCACCCGCTGCCGCCGCTGCTTCCTCGCGCAGCAAATGGATGGGCCCCATCGCCGGTCTGGCCGCCGGTCTGGGCCTGGCCGCACTGGCCTCGCACCTCGGCTTTGGCGAAGGCCTGGCCAACATGCTCATGATTGGTCTGCTGATCATGGCGGTGTTGGCGGTGGTGGGCTTCATCATGCGCAAGCGTGCCGCGGCGGCCCAGGGCGGCGGCCAGCGCATGGCCTACGCCGGCAGCGATGCCGGCGGGCAGCGCGCAGCGGGCTTTGAAGCGGTCCGTCCTGCAGCCGCGGGCGGTGGTGCCGGCGGTTCGATGATCGGCTCGGGCATTGGGGCCAACGTGTCGGAAACCCGGCCGATCCCGGCCGATTTCGATGTGCCCGGCTTCGTGCGCAACGCCAAGGTCAACTTCATCCGCCTGCAGGCGGCCAACGACGCCGGCAATCTGGACGACCTGCGCGCCTTCACCTCGCCCGAGATGTTCGCGGAACTGCAGATGGACATCCAGGAACGCAAGGGCGCAACGCAGGAAACCCGCGTGCTGGAGCTGAACGCCGACGTGCTGGAAGTGGCCGAAGACGGCAACCGTTATGTGGTGAGCGTG
>JAGXRS010000034.1 GCA_018335615.1 Hydrogenophaga sp.
CCTCCTCTCGGCCGTACCAGGCCTGTTGTCGATCGCAATGGTGCTGCTGCTGGTGTTCTATGTGTTCGGCGTGATCGCCACCCACCTGTTCGGCACCCATTTCCCCGAGTGGTTCGGCAACCTGGGGCGCTCGCTTTACACCCTGTTCCAGGTCATGACGCTGGAGAGCTGGTCCATGGGCATCTCGCGCCCGGTGATGGAAGTGGTTCCCCATGCCTGGGCCTTCTTCATCCCCTTCATCCTGTTCGCCACCTTCACGATGCTCAACCTGTTCATCGCCATCATCGTGAACGCCATGCAGACCTTCAGCGAAAGCGAGCACCAGGACACGGTGCAAGTGGTCGAGCAAGTGGGGCAGTCCATCGAGCACCAGCTGCACGCCGAGGTGCAGTCGCTCCGCCAGGAGATCGGCGAACTGCGCACGCTGTTGCGCCAGACCGCCGCCAGCCCGCCGGACGCTGACCACCCACGCTGAACGCTGGCGATTCAGAGGCCGACCATCCCGCGCGCCACCACCCACCGGTCGAAGTCCTCCGCAGACACCAGGCCTGATGCCACGGCCGCTTCGCGCAGGCTGGTCCCCTCCCGGTGGGCTTTCTTGGCGATGGCGGCAGCCCGGTCGTAGCCAATGTGCGGGTTGAGGGCTGTGACCAGCATGAGCGAGCGGCCCACCAGTTCTGCGATCCGTTCCCGGTTGGGCTCCAGCCCTTGCGCGCAGTGCTCATCGAAGCTGCGGACGCCGTCCGAAAGCAAACGCAAGGAATGCAAAATATTGTGGATCACCAGCGGGCGGTGGACGTTCAGCTGGAAATTTCCAGATGCGCCACCCATGTTCACCGCCACGTCATTGCCCATGACCTGGCAGCACAGCATGGTGAGCGCCTCGGACTGGGTCGGGTTTACCTTGCCGGGCATGATGGATGAACCGGGTTCGTTTTCCGGTATCGACAGCTCGCCCAGCCCGCTGCGCGGACCGCTGGCCAGCCAGCGCACGTCGTTGGCGATCTTCATCAGGCTGGCAGCGAGCGTCTTGAAGGCGCCGTGCGTGTGGACCAGCGCGTCGCAGCTGCTCAGCGCCTCGAACTTGTTGGGTGCGCTCACCAGCGGCAGCCCGGTGAGCCGTGCCAGCTCCTCGGCTGCGGCATCGGCAAAACCGGCGGGCGCGTTCAGGCCTGTTCCCACAGCGGTGCCGCCCAGCGCAAGTTCGCACAGGTGAGGTACCGCATTGCGCAGGTGCCGCTCTCCGTGCGAGAGCTGCGCCGCCCAGCCCGACACCTCCTGCCCGAGCGTGAGCGGCGTGGCGTCCTGCAGGTGGGTACGACCGATCTTGACGATGTCGTCAAACGCGGTCGCCTTGCCCTCCAGCGTAGCACGCAGTCCCGCCAGAGCGGGCAGCAACCGGGTGTGCATGCCGTGCAGCGTGGCCAGGTGCATGGCGGTCGGGAACACATCGTTGGACGACTGGCTGCGGTTCACGTCGTCGTTGGGGTGCACAAGGCGGTCCTCGCCGCGCCCGCCACCCAGCAGCTCGCTGGCGCGGTTGGCCAGCACCTCGTTGAGGTTCATGTTGGTCTGGGTGCCCGAGCCGGTCTGCCAGACCACGAGCGGAAACTCGCCCCACCACTGGCCGGCCATCACCTCGTCGGCCGCCGCCACGATGGCTTGCGATTTGTCCGGTGCGAGACCACCCAGCCGTGCATTCACCGTGGCGCACGCCCGCTTCACCTGAGCCAGGGAACGAATCAGTTCGGGCGCCATGCGCTCGCCCGAAATGTCGAAATGGTGCAGCGAGCGCTGGGTCTGCGCGCCCCACAGGTGCTCGGCAGGCACTTGTATCTCGCCCATGCTGTCACGCTCGGTTCGCGTGGCCGAGTTCGCGCACGACGGCGCAGTTGTGAGGGGACTGTGCGGGGTCATCGCTTCCTCCGGGACGTCAGCGGGCGAAAAGACTCGACCTGTCAAAATAGCGGGTTGCGTTCATAGTCGCAGACCCCGAGCCCGGCATCCGCCGTGCCCGCCATGCTGCCCCTCTCGTCAAACCCTCCGCCCCACGCCATGACCACGAGCATCCGCCAGAACGACCTGATCGAATCCGTCGCCGCCGCCCTGCAGTACATCAGCTACTACCACCCCGCCGACTACATCGCCCACCTGGCGCGCGCCTACGAGCGCGAGCAGAGCCCGGCCGCCAAGGACGCCATTGCGCAGATCCTCACGAACAGCAAGATGAGCGCCACCGGGCACCGCCCCATCTGCCAGGACACCGGTATCGTCAACGTGTTCCTCAAGGTCGGCATGGACGTGCGCTGGGAAGGCTTCACCGGCAGCCTGGACGACGCGATCAACGAAGGCGTGCGCCAGGGTTACAACCATCCCGACAACATGCTGCGCGCCAGCGTGGTGGCCGACCCGCAGTTCGACCGCAAGAACACCAAGGACAACACCCCCGCCGTGATCTTCACCGAGATCGTGCCCGGCAACACGGTGGAGGTGACCGTGGCAGCCAAGGGCGGCGGCTCGGAAAACAAGAGCAAGATGGTCATGCTCAACCCCGGCGACAGCGTGGTCGACTGGGTGCTCAAGACCGTGCCCACGATGGGCGCCGGCTGGTGCCCGCCCGGCATGCTGGGCATCGGCATCGGTGGCACCGCCGAGAAGGCCGTGCTCATGGCCAAGGAAAGCCTGATGGACGACCTCGACATGTACGAGCTGCAGGCCAAGGCATCCAAGGGTGAAAAGCTCAGCAAGGTCGAAGAAATGCGCCTGGAGCTGTTCGAGAAGGTCAACGCGCTGGGCATCGGCGCACAAGGCCTGGGCGGCCTGACCACCGTGCTCGACGTGAAGATCAAGATGTACCCCACCCACGCCGCTAGCAAGCCCGTGGCCATGATCCCCAACTGCGCCGCCACCCGCCACGCGCACTTTGTGCTCGACGGCAGCGGCCCGGTCTACATCACGCCCCCGAGCCTGGACCTGTGGCCCAACGTGGACTGGACGCCCGACACCCAGAAGAGCCAGCGCGTCAACCTCGACACGCTGACCCCCGCCGAGGTGGCCAGCTGGAAGCCGGGCCAGACCCTGCTGCTCAACGGCAAGATGCTCACCGGCCGCGACGCCGCGCACAAGCGCATCCAGGACATGCTGGCCAAGGGTGAGCCCCTGCCGGTCGACTTCACCAACCGCATCATTTACTACGTGGGCCCGGTCGACCCGGTGCGCGACGAGGCCGTCGGCCCCGCCGGCCCGACCACCGCCACCCGCATGGACGGCTTCACCGAGATGATGCTGGCCAAGACGGGCCTGATCGCCATGGTGGGCAAGGCCGAGCGCGGCCCGGTCGCCATCGAGGCCATCAAGAAGCACCAGTCGGCCTACCTCATGGCCGTGGGCGGCGCCGCCTACCTGGTCTCCAAGGCCATCAAGACCGCCAAGGTGGTGGGCTTTGCCGACCTGGGCATGGAAGCCATCTACGAATTCGACGTGGTGGACATGCCTGTGACCGTGGCCGTGGACGCCGGCGGCACCAGCGCGCACATCACCGGCCCGGCCGAATGGAGCCAGCGCATCGCCAGCGGCGAGTTCAAGGGCATCGCCGTCGCTTCGGCCTGAGCGCCCGAGGGCGGCTTGACCACCATCGGGGTGTACGACAGCGGGGTGGGCGGCCTGAGCGTGCTGCGGGCCCTGCTGGCCGAAATTCCCGAGGTCCGCTTTGTCTACGTGGCGGACAGCGCCCATGCCCCGTATGGCGCACGCCCGCCCGCCGATGTCGTGGACCGTGCCCTGCACATCGGCCAGCG
>JAGXRS010000035.1 GCA_018335615.1 Hydrogenophaga sp.
CGGGGCGGGTGGCACGGCCAGCGACTGCCGGGCCGCCGCGGCGATGTGGGCCGCGTCCACCTGGAAGTAGGCCCGCAGGGCGGCCCGGGTGTCGCTGCGGCCGAAACCGTCGGTGCCCAGGGTGCGGTAGCGCCGGCCTTCGGGCAGGTAGGCGCGCACGCTCTCGGGCAGGGCGCGCACGTAGTCGGTGGCGGCCACGATGGGGCCGGCACTGGGGGCCAGCAGCCGGCTCAGGAAAGGCGCGCCGCCGCCCGCCTCCTGCGCCATGCCGTCGCGCGCCAGCTCGCTCCAGCTGGTGATGCTGTACACGTCCACGCCGATGCCCTCGGCGGCCAGCTGTTCGGCGGCCTGGATGACCTCGGTGAGGATGGCGCCCGAGCCCAGCAGCGTCACGCGCCGGCCACCCGTCGCACCACCCGTCGCACCATCCGCCACACCCTCCGTCGCTCCACCAGCCGCTCCTGCCGCCGTTCCATCGGTCGGGCCATAGGCGCCGAAGTGGTAGCCGCCGCGCAGCACGCAGGCCGCCGCGCCCTCGGGCAGACTGGGCTGGGCGTAGTTCTCGTTCATGAGCGTGACGTAATAGAACACGTCTTGCTGCTCCACCAGCATCTCGCGCATGCCGGCGTCCACGATCACCGCCAGCTCGCCCGCGAAGGCGGGGTCGTAGGCCTTGCAGTTGGGGATGGTGGCGGCCACCAGGTGGCTGCTGCCGTCCTGGTGCTGCAGGCCTTCGCCGCCCAGCGTGGTGCGCCCGGACGTGGCGCCCAGCAGGAAGCCGCGCGCCCGCTGGTCGGCCGCGGCCCAGATGGCGTCGCCCACGCGCTGGAAGCCAAACATGGAGTAGTAGATGTAGAAGGGCAGCATGGCCAGGCCGTGCACGCTGTAGCTGGTGGCCGCGGCCGTCCAGCTGGCGATGGCGCCCGCCTCGCTGATGCCCTCTTCCAGGATCTGACCGTCCAGCGCCTCGCGGTAGCTCAGCACCGAGCCGATGTCTTCCGGCGCGTAGCGCTGCCCCACGCTGCTGTAGATGCCGACCTGCTTGAACAAATTGGCCATGCCGAAGGTGCGCGCCTCGTCGGCCACGATGGGCACAATGCGCGGGCCAAGTTCCTTGTCCTTGAGCAGCGTGCCCAACATGCGCACAAACGCCATGGTGGTGCTCATCTCCTTGCCCTCGGCCTGCAGCGCGAACTGGGCGTAGGCCGTGGCGGGCGGCACCGGCACCACCTCGCCGGCGGTCTCGCGCCGCGGCATGGCGCCGCCCAGTAGAGCGCGGTGCTCGCGCAGGTAGCGCATCTCGGGGCTGTCCTCGGCCGGGCGGATGAAGGCCAGACCCTTGGCCTGCTCGTCGGAGAGCGGCAGGTTGAAGCGGTTGCGGAACTCGATCAGGTCGCCCTCGTCCAGCTTCTTCTGGCTGTGGGTGGTCATCTTGCCCTGGCCGGCGCTGCCCATGCCGTAGCCCTTCTTGGTCTGCGCCAGGATCACGGTGGGCTGGCCGGTGTGCGCGGCCGCGGCGGCGTAAGCGGCGTGGATCTTCACCAGGTCGTGGCCGCCGCGCTTCAGGCGGTCGATCTGCTCGTCCGTCATGCCCTGGGCCAGGCGCGCCAGCTCTTCGTTCTGACCGAAGAAGTTGTCGCGGTTGAAGCGGCCGTCCTTGGCCGCGAAGGTCTGCATCTGGCCGTCCACCGTCTGCGCGAAGGCCCGCGCCAGCGCACCGGTGGTGTCGCGGGCGAACAGGCCGTCCCAGTCGCTGCCCCAGACCAGCTTGATCACGTTCCAGCCCGCGCCGGCAAACAGCTTTTCCAGCTCGTCGATGATGCGGCCGTTGCCGCGCACCGGGCCGTCCAGGCGCTGCAGGTTGCAGTTGACCACCCACACGAGGTTGTCGAGCTTTTCCCGCGCGGCCAGCGTGAGCGCACTCATGCTCTCGGGCTCGTCCATCTCGCCGTCACCGAACACGCCCCACACCTTGCGCCCTTCGCAGTTCAGCAACTGGCGGTGCGTGAGGTAGCGCATGAAGCGCGCGTGGTAGATCGAGCTGATGGGGCCGATGCCCATGGAGCCTGTGGGGAACTGCCAGAAGTCGGGCATGAGCCAGGGGTGCGGGTAGCTGGAGAGGCCGCGCGCGCCCTCGGCCGGCGCGGTGATTTCCTGCCGGTAGTGCAGCAGGTCGGCCTCGCTCAGGCGGCCTTCCAGAAAGGCGCGGGCATACACCCCGGGTGCGCTGTGCGGCTGGAAAAAGACGAGGTCGCCACCGTGCCCTTCACTGCGCGCATGGAAGAAGTGGTTGAAACCGGTCTCGAACAGGTCGGCCGCGCTGGCGTAGCTGGCGATGTGGCCGCCGAGTTCGCCGTAGGCCTGGTTGGCGCGAACCACCATGGCCAGCGCGTTCCAGCGCATCAGCGAGGCCAGGCGCTCTTCCACCGCCAGGTCGCCCGGGAAGGCGGGCTGCTGGTCCACGGCGATGGTGTTCACATAGGGCGTGTTCAGCTCGGGCTGCCAGCCCAGGCGCTGCGCGCGGGCCAGGCGAGCCAGTTCGTCCAGCACCTGGCGCGCCCGCTCGGGGCCTTGCTGCTCGGCGAGCGAGAGCAGCGCGTCACGCCACTCGGCGGTTTCCTGCGGGTCGGGGTCAGCGCCCAGTTCAGCGCCGGGGGCGTGGGTGTCGTGGAAATGGATCTGCCGGGAAAGGTCGTTCATGTGCGGGCTCCTGCCAAGGGCCTGACTGTAGGCAGGGCTGGCTGGCAGGTGCTGCCATTTCAACGGCTGGTTTCGCGCCCTTACAAAATAAAATGCCGCCGATCTCGACCTTTGCAGCACAGACACCATGGACGCCACCGACCTGCGGATTCTGGAGATTTTGCAGACCGACGCCAGCCTGTCCAACGTGGAGCTGGCCCGGCGCGTGCACCTCTCGCCCTCGCCCTGCCTGGCGCGGGTGCGGGCACTGGAGGCGCGCGGCCTGATCCGCCAGTACGTGGCCCTGCTCGACGCCCAGCAGCTCGGCCTGCACCTCAATGTGTTCATCTCCATCAGCCTGAAGCAGCAGAACCGCGAGACGCTGCAGGCCTTCGAGGAGCGCATCGTGCTGCGCGACGAGGTGATGGAGTGCTACCTCATGACGGGCGACGCCGACTACCTGCTGCGCGTGGCCGTGCCCGACATGCCGGCGCTGGAGCGCTTCATCCTGGAACAGCTCTCGCCCATCGCGCAGGTGGAAAAAATCCGCTCCAGCTTCGCGCTCAAGCAGGTGCGCTACAAGACCGCGCTGCCGCTGCAGAACGCCTGAAATCGCCCCGCCGCAGCGCGGGCAGACTCCCCGTCTCGGCGAGCGCGGTGAAGCAGTCCAGGGTGGATGGCCCCGGCGCTGCGCGCCTGGCCATGGCCCTGTGCTTCAGGCCGGCTGCGGCGCGGCCGCGGGCAGGTCGCGCAGCTTGCGGTGCAGGATCTTGCCGGTGGCCGTGCGGGGCATCTCGGCCTCGCGGATGAAGCGCACCTCGGTCGGGCACTTGAAGCTGGCCAGGTGCTGCCGGCACCAGTCGCGCAGTTCCTCCCGTGTGCTGCTCTGCCCCTCGTGCAGCACCACCACGGCCATCACCGCCTCGCCCCATTTCTCGTGCGGCACGCCGATCACGGCCACGTCCTGCACCTTGGGGTGGGCGCCCAGCACACCCTCGACCTCGGAGGGGTAGATGTTCTCGCCGCCGCTGATGATCATGTTGCTCTTGCGGTCCACCAGCCAGATGTAGCCATCGGCGTCGCGCCGCGCCATGTCGCCCACCGAGCACGCGTCGCCGTGGAAGGCCTGCGCGGTCTTCTCGGGGTTCTTCCAGTAGCCGTCGAACACGTAGGACGTGCGGGAGAACAGCTCGCCCACCTCGCCGTCGGGCACTTCGTGGCCGTTGTCGTCGAGCAGGCGGATGGCGCCGCTGCCGGCCCACTCGCGCCCGACCGAGCCGAGCTTGCTCAGCTGCTCGTCGGG
>JAGXRS010000036.1 GCA_018335615.1 Hydrogenophaga sp.
TGCCCACACCTTGGCGGTGCTTTCCATCGGGCGTGTTCACGCCCGATGGAAAGCACCGCCAACGCGCCTTTCCGGCCTATCGCTGCATGGAACACCCCGGCGTCGGAGCAAATGGGCTGGCATCTCCGACGACAGCTGGACCGAGGTGAACCACTGCGACTCCCGGGCCAGCCCTGCACTCAGCGAACCTCGGGCTGTGTGCCCGACTGAAACTTTTAACAAGCACGCACAGGCCATACAGTGGTTTGAAAGTATTACAACGCGGGCTGTTTACCTTCGAAAGACTACGGCACCGGCCAAATCCGATTGGTAAAAGAACGTAACGGCCGAGCCATTGAAGCGCTCAATTAGACCGCTCATTCCCAATTTATTCCGCACATCCCCGATGCACGGCATCCCGTCGGGAAATCCCCGGACGGGGTTCTGCAGATACCTAAAGTCGAGCTCATCCCAGTCGAGATTGATAGCAGGCAATTGGCGTCCACCGCATGGACATCACCAACCTGCAGCGTTGGTGCAGCGATTCATCCATCGCATTCAACCGCTTTTCAAATCTCATTTCCGAAGCAAAAGACTTTAGAACCATGACCGCAAACACCACACGCCCCCATTCTTTACCCACCCGTATTGCCGTGGCAGTCGGCGTGATCGTGGCCACGACGCTGGCGGCCTGTGGTGGTGGTGGTGGTGACGACGATTCCACTGCCACGCTCGCCGCCATGGAATCGGCCAGCAAGGCAACCGCCAAAAGTCCCGCCAAGTCAAGCGGCAAGGCCCCGGCCAAGACGTTCCCTTCCGACGAAACGCTACCGATTGATACAACCGACCCCGACAGCACGCCGGTAGACTCACCCGAGACGACCGCTCCTGTTGAGTCCAGCACGCCGGTCACGCCCCCCCCCACGACCGACACCAGTACCACCCCCACGACCACCATGCCCATGGCGACCGCGCCCTTTGATTGCGCCGTTGGTGCCATCACCTGCGTCGAAATCGTGTCCACCAGTGCGCAGGCACAAACCAGCGTGCCCGTGACCTTTGGTCAACCGTTTCAGGCCGGACAGTGGCTGCACCAGACGCAGGGGCTCATCGCCAAAGTCGGCAACACCGCCGTGCCGCTGCAGAGCGACGAAATTTCGTCGCACCGAGACGGCTCGGCCCGTTTCGCCGTGCTCAGCGCCCAGCTCACCGGCCTGCAGGCCAACGAGCGCCGCATCGTCAACATTTACAAGGCGGCGCTGGCGCCCAGCAACGCCACCCTGCCCGCCAGCCCGGTCTGGGACATGGAAGTGGTGGCCAAGATCTTCAACACCCAGGTCACCAAGGTGAAGTTCGGCAACCGCGTCGGTCATACCGCCGGCACGCCGTTTCTGGCGGGCGAACAGATCACCCTGACTCTCGTGGGTACCACCACCACCCAGTCCTTCACCCACACCGTCACCTCGGCCCAGGCGGGCGGCACCCACACCACGCTGACGCTGCTTGCCGAAGCCTTCATGAAGCTCATCAACAGCCAGAGCACGGTGTTCATGGCGGAAAAGCTGGGCACGGGTGGCGGTTACGAAAACGTGTGGATCAAAACCCGGAACCCCGCCGGCGGCGCCTTCCAGGTGAGCGTTGCCTACAGCGGCGCGGCCAGCATCAGCCAGACCAACACGTCTGAATATGGCGCGCCCACCAACTGGGTATTCAAACCGCAGGACATGCTCAAGCAGCAAATTGCCGCCAGCAACAGCGGCCAGGCGGTTCCCACGCGCCGGCTGCACGGCCCCGTCGCCAGCGAGTTCGCCCTGACCGCCCCCCTGCGCGACAGCGTCACCGGTGCCGAGCACCCTTTCCTCACAGCCCGCCTGGACACGCGCCTGTACAACGCCGGCCAGCAAATCCGCACCGACGTGGTGATGGAGAACAACTGGACCTTCAAGGCCGATCCGAAGAACATCACCTACGAACTGACCGTGAAACACGGCGGCACCACGGTCCACCAGCAACCGGTGTTCACCCACTACCACCACGCCCGTTGGCACAAGGTGGTATGGGCCGGCGCCGAACCCAAGATCCAGGTGCGCCACCACATGGGCAACTTCATGGCCAGCCGCGCGGTGTGGAACTACGACCGCACCCTGGCGGTGAGCGAGACCACGCGGCAGGCCGAGGCCACCAACCTGGCGAACCGGCGCACGGCTCAAGCGCACCTGGGCCCCATGGGCAATGTCTTCCTGCAGACACAGTTCGGCACCACGGGCGGGCGCCCCGACATCGGACCGCTCCCGCGCTGGACCGCGATGTACCTCATCACACAAGACGAACGGTTCCGCGCCAGCATGATGGCCAACGCCGACGCGGCTGCCGCCGTGCCGATCCATCACCGCGACGAGAACACCGGACAACCGGTGAACCCGATCGTTCACCGCACGGTGTCGTTGCACTCGAATGGCCCCACCATTCCCGTTAGCACCGACCCCACCATCTGGGCGCCCGACACCGCTCACCAGGCCTCGTTCACCTACGTCCCCTATCTGCTGACGGGTGACAAGTTCTACCAGGACGAAATGATGTTCTGGGCCAGCTGGAACGTCATCAGCCTGCCATCGGCTGCGCGCTCGGCCGAGAAGGCGCTTGTGCACCGCAACCAGGTGCGTGGCCAGGCGTGGGCGCTGCGTTCCCTGTTTGAGGCGCATGCGACGCTGTCCGACCAGCACCCCATGAAGGCGACCTACCGCACCATGCTCGACAACAACCTGGCCCACTACCGCCAGATGTATGTGAACGGTGCCAGCGTCTCCCCGATGGGCTCGATCCAGCACTCGACGACCAGCACCCCACCGTGGCAGAACGATTTCGTGGGCATCGTCTTCAGCCTGATGACGGAGAACAAGGAGCCCAACGCCCGTGAGACGCTGGATTGGTTCAGCCGCTTCAACGTGGGCCGCTTCATGAGCGACGCGGACGGCTTCTGCGCCGCCCGGGCGCCCGGCTATTACTGGAAGAACGTCGATGCCAGCGGGGCTTTCCTGACCACCTGGGCGCAGATGTTCGCCGCCAACTACGCGGCCGATGTCGGCACGCCCTGCAGCAGCCTGACCATCACCAGCGGATATCCCACCAGCGCAAGCGGCTATGCGGCCAATGCCAGGGGCATGCTGGGCGCCGCAGCGAACGCCGGCGTGGCCAACGGTCACACGGCCTACGCCAAATGGAAGGCCATGACGCCGTCCATGGACAAGGCGTTTCCCGCCGACCCCACCTGGGCCATCACGCCCCGGTAAACGCCAAGGTTGACGGCGCCACGCGCCGATTCGAAGGTGGCAAGGCCAGGGCCTTGCCACCTTTCGGCATTGCAAGGTCAGGACGCAACCGCGCCGGACGCGCGCACCCGCTCGATCACGGCCAGCAGGTTCTGGACATACTTGACCGGTGTGTGGCGCTCCATATATGTGCGCCGGGCCATGGCCGACATGCTGCGGGTCAGCGCCGGGTCTGCGGTGATCGTTTTCACCGCATCCATCAGCTCTTCCCGTGCACCCGGCGACACCAGCATCACACCCGAATCGTCCGTTGCGTAGTCGAGCAGCGTGGGGGTTCTGGTGGCGATGACGGGCTTGCCAAACGCCATGGCTTGCAGCATCACCATCTGACCTGCTGATATGTCGTCCACCGCCAGGGGAACCACGACCACCGTCGAGGCGTGCAGTTCGGACAGGTACTGTTCGTTGTGACAGTTCGTCAGCCACTCGATGTTGGGGGCCGAGGCACAGCCCGCCTGCATCGAATGCCGGTCACACACAATGGTCAGGGGCAGCCCAAGATCGGCAAACGCAGCGGTGAGGAGCGGGTAGTCCCGTCCGGACCGTCCGGCGCTGAAGAATCTGTTCTGAGCAGGCTCGCCATGGTCCACATAGCGGCTGACCGGCACATGCAGACCATACGGAACGAAAAAGAACTTGTGCCTCGCGTGGGGAAAGATCTGACCATAGCGATCCACTTCAGGCGTCGAGTAACACACCACGGCATCGATCCGCCTGAACAAAAAAGAAAAGTACGCGTTCCGCAACCGGGTCAACAACGGGCTGGACCGGCTCGTGTAAATGAATCCGAGGTAGATGATCTTGAACGGGCGCCTTGACAAAAAGCGGGCCAGGAGAAAGGCAAACGCCTCGAAGTGAGAGCCCACCAGTACCACATCCGGCTTCACGGATTCACGCACCAGTGAATTCCAGGCAAATCCCAAGGACCGCCACAGCAATTGTGGCAAACCCAGCAGCACCAGTTGCCACCGCCGGTGGTACTTCAGGCTGAGCTTGCGACCGAACAGCCGATACGGCACGCCGCTGGACGCCAGCGCCTGATCCAGGGGGTCGCCCTTGGGAGAATCGGAATAGATGACGTAGTAATGAATCATGATGTCACGCATCATGGGGACTGAGCCAGTCTGGCAATCCCCGTGTGTTACCGCCGTCTGTCCCCGCCTCCTTTGCCCGCCCTTTCCAGATCAGCAAAGGAAAACGCGACCGGAGACTGTGCTCATAAATCGCCTCGTTCTTGTAATACGAATTGGGGTAAAACTCCACCCGCTTGCCCAGCATGAGCGACAGAATGCACACATGCAGACGGTTGGTTCGGATGCAGGCGTAACGATCCAGAAAGGCCATCATTCGCACGGTGGTGCGGGCACAGGCCTCGGGCGACAGATCGCGCGTGGCAAAAATGGCCGACACATCGAAGTTGTGAGGAGGAATGTCCACATCGGTTTTTTCGACATCGGTGCGAAAAGCCGACAATATCTCGAATCGGCCACCCGACCGAACCATGTGCCGATAGGCGATCAAGGTCAGGCGCACATCCTCTCGGTTGAAACGCGGAATGCCCATCGACGTGGCATTCAAGGCCTTGACGTTCGCCCGGATGCGCTGCAGATCGGCGCCCAGCGCCATATCGTGTGCCATAAACACCCGCGCCTGTGTGACGCAGGACGACACATGGTCAAATGAGCGCTGCTCCCGGCAGAAAATGGTGCAGTTGTCGCCCAGCTCGGCCAGCACATCGTCAAAGGCATCGATGGTATGGGGCAACACGATCAGCGCCTTCACCAGGCGGTGGTTGCGCTGGATGAAATCGATGGCATTGGTATATGCGCCAATCAGGTTGCCGCCACCGGCATACACCACCACCGCACCCGGGTAGGTCGCCAAGGGAGAACCGACGCGGTACCGAATGCCCAGATCGTCCAGCATCTGGTACGTGGCACAAGTGATGAAGGAATCGCCCGCATTGCCCGGATTCGGAATGATCACCACATCGTCGTCGCGAAACGGCTGCAGTACCCCGGAAATTTGATCGTCGATCATGCCTGACCCTCCATACAAAGCGATTGCACCAATTGATCCTCATCCCATCGCACCTCGGCGTCTTCGTAGCCGTATTTGGTCGGGTGGATGATGTAATGCCCGCGCTGCCTCAGCAGTTGCGGGTGCATGCGGATCTGTTTGCCCTCGACGCCGAAGATGCCGCCGTCGGAGCCGTCGTCCATCAGGGAATAGCCGGCCGCGTACACATAGGGCGTCATGACCCCGTCCTCGCCCGTGTCGGGCAGCCACAGGAAGGGCGAGTCGTCCAGCACATCGGGGCGCGCCATGTACTCCACCACCGCCCGCCGCACGATGTAGGAGCCACCAATGGCGAACTCGCCCCAGGCGTAGCCGTGGGACGCGGCCAGGTTGAGCAAGCGCCGGAACCGGGCAAACGCGCCCCAGGCCTGGGCCACACGGCCATGGGCGGCGCCGTGGCGCACAAAGCGCAGCGCGCCCCGCCAGCCCATCATCTTCTGGTAGTAATTGGCCCAGCCGGGGTTGTTGAGCCGCCCGCCCAGGATGCTGGAGAAGCCCTGGCCCAGCTGGCCGGCCGCCGGGCGGGTGTCGAAGATGCGCTGTGCCCGCTCGACCAGGCCAGCGCGCACCACAATGGCGTCGGCATCGATCTTGACGAAGATGGCCCGCGCACTCAGCTCCGGGATGTCCAGCGCCGCTACCATGGCCCGACATTGCATCGCCCAGATCTTTCCCCAATGGCGCCGGGTCGGCACGGGATTCTGCAGAACGATCACGTCATCGCCGAGCAAGGCCGGATTGAGGCTGTCGGCGCTGGGCCCGTCCAGCAACAGGTAGATGCGGTAATCCCGGCAAAACGTCCGGATGCTGTTGACGGTATTGGCCACGCGGGACAGATCCCCTTGCGCCAGCGGAATAAAAAAGACACTTTCAATCATGTGGTTCGCTCGGGCAAGTGGTGGCTGAGTGAATTCGCTCGTCAAGCGCGTGATGCCCGACGGGCCAGGGTGCGGTGCAGGGTTTCCTGCCCCAGGTTCAGCAGCACGGCTTCAATCGAATCGGGTTGGCCAAAGAGTTTCCACAGCAGGTAAATGGACAGCGCGTAAACCGTGGCACCCACGGCGACCTTGCCGAGCAAGGCCAGCATCAGGTTCTCGGGCAAAAAGGGCGCCATGAAATCGACGCTCCCGTACATGATCGACACCGCCACCAGCACCCGCAGCAGACCCGCCACCAGTCGCCAGCCGGAAATGATGCGCCGCCGCTTCAGCATGGTGGCCAGCGCCAGCGCAAAGAGCAGTCCGCCGGCGTTGTACATCCAGGCCAGCCCCACGAGCCCGGCCCATGTGTAGACCGGATAGATGGCCACCAGCACCGCCAGCGCGTACACCCACGACAACATCGCATTGGTCTTG
>JAGXRS010000037.1 GCA_018335615.1 Hydrogenophaga sp.
GGTTCAAGCTGACGGGTATCGGCGGGCTGGCCGGGGTGCATCGCGGCATCGACATAGAGGCCCTGGGCGACGGCGTGCGCACCGGGGCGCTGAACGCTGTGTTGTTCCCGGATGATCCGGTGGCCAATGCACCCGCGATCATCAGTGCGCTCGACACGATCTTTCCGATCCAGCGCAACCAATATGTCTTTGGTCCGGTGTTCCAGCTGGGCTGGGGCGTGGGCGATTTGGTGACGATCCAGCTGGGGCTGGTGATCCAGTTGCCCAGCCCGCTGACGGTATCGCTGCTGGGGTCGATCGCGGTGCGGGTGGCCAAGGACGATCTGGTGGTGATTTCGATCATCGTGGATGTCGCGGGCACCCTTTGGCCGACCGAGGGCAAGCTGGCCATCGACAGTTCCATCCGCGAAGGCAAGATTGCGTTCCTGACTCTGTCCGGCGACATGTCGGTGCGGGCGGATTTCGGCGCACGCAAACCGACGTTCCTGGTGGCCAATGGCGGCTTTCATCCGCATTTCACCCCACCCGAAGGCTTTCCAACGCTGAACCGGCTGGCGCTGCGCATCTTTGACGAGGACAATCTGCGCCTCGGGGTCGAGGCCTATCTGGCGGTTACGTCCAACACGATGCAGTTCGGTGTTGCGGCGTTTTTCTATGCAGAGGCGCTGGGGTTTGTCGCCGAGGGGCGGTTCGAAGTCGACACGCTGATCATATTCAAACCCTTTGGCCTGACCGCGAGCCTTGGCTTCACGGTGCAGGTGCGGGCCGGGCGGGTCGACATCCTGTCGATCACCCTGCGCGGAACGCTGAAGGGGCCGCAACCCTGGATGATCACCGGCTATGCCGAATTCAAAGTGCTGGGCGTAACCCAGGAATTCGAAGTGCAGATGACCATCGGGCAAGCGCTTTCCAACCCCCCGCGCGAGGTGGCGGACCTGTTTGACGGCATGCTGGCAGCACTGCGCGGTGCCGATGCCTGGGCCGCTGGGCCGCTTGACCCGGAGATACAGGCGCTGGTGTCGGTGGACCTGCCGGAAACCGGCGTTTTTGTGCATCCGGCGGGGCGGATCAAAGTCACACAGCCACTGGCCCCGCTGAATCTGCGGCTGGAAAAGTTCGGCGAAGAGACCCTGCGCGACGCCGAAACCCTGCTGGTGCTGGACAATCCGCGCCTTGATGGCGACATCGCCGCGAGCGAGGCGATGCTCGATTGGTTCTCGCCAGCCCAATATTTCGACATGACCGAAGAGGACAAGCTGACTGCGCCTAGTTTCGAAGAGCTTGAGGCTGGCCTGCTGATTGGCGAGATGTTCGCCGCACTCGAACCCGCCGACCCGTTCGAGATGAGCTACGAGACACGCTATGTCGATCCCGACGGCGATACGGAATATCCTTGGGGCGCAGCATTGCGCGATGGGGTGGAGGCAGAGCGCGAGCGTGCCCGCCAGGACACGGCGGCGGCAGTGTTCAGTTTCAACGATGTCAAAGTCCGTGCCACCCTGAGCGAGGTGCGCCGCAGCGGTCCGGCCTTTGCCGTAAACGCCGCCGCGCAGACCGTGGTGGCAGGCGGTGCAGGCACGGCGGCGGTGCAGGCGACCTGGTCAGCGGCGCGCGCCACGCCCGGACAGGGTGTGCGCCCAGCCTATGAACTCAGTCTGGAGCAGAGACCCTGATGGACCCCAAGAGCACGATCCAGTTTCTGTCCCATATGCAGCGCGGCCTGTCGCAATCGCGCGACACTGATGGTTTGGTGACTGCCCGTGTTACCCTGAGCGCCGGGTCGCGCAGCGATACTGCCGAGGCGCAGTTCGGCCTGCTGGGGTCAGAGCATGTGAGCGCGCTTGGAACCGCGCAGGTGCTGCGCCGCGTGCCTGAGGACGGATCAGAGGATTTTGAACCCAATGCCTTCGCCTGCATCGAATATGCGGTGCCCGATCTGCCATGGATGTTTTCCCCGGCGACGGCGCGCAACGGCGACACATTGGCGCCGTGGATCGTGCTGGTGGTGGTCGAGGAACAGACCGGCATCGCCCTGCTTAGCCAGGGCAGTGCGTCAGTTTTGCAGATGCGCCGCCCGGCCGAGATTGGCCGCGAATTGCCCGATCTGAGCGAGAGCTGGGCCTGGGCGCATGTGCAGTGCAACGCCAGTCTCGAGGAAATGTCGGCCAAGGATGCCTATGCCAAGACCCCCGGCGCGTTCCTGTCGCGGCTGATCTGCGCGCGGCGTCTGAAACCGCTGACGCGCTACATTGCCTGTGTCGTGCCGGCCTATCTCGGCGGGGTGCAGAAGGGGCTGGGCCTGCCGGTGGGCAGTGACCCGCATGCGGCGGCCTGGACTGGTGGCGCAACGGTGCTAGACCTGCCGGTGTTCTCAAGTTGGCGGTTCCGCACCAGCCAGCGCGGCGACTTTGAGGCGCTGGTCAGCAAGCTGTCGCCTGTAGAACTTGCTGCCGGGGCGGTGCAGATGGACCTGTCTGATCCCGGCGATCCGCGCCTGCCGGCCAATAAGATGGCCGAGGTGACATTTCGGGGTGCATTGGTCGGCACCGAAGCGGTTTTGCGCGATATGGACCCGCGCCTGCGCAACCGCTGGACCAAGGGCATGGCGCGTATTCTGGCGGCGCACAAACCGGGCCGGGCGGTAACCGACACAGAAGGATACGACGCGCTGCGCGATGACCCGGTCGTGGCACCGCCGCTTTGGGGGGCTCTTAAAATCGGGGCGGACAGCGCGCCGCCGCCACCCGACGACAAGGGCGACGCCAAGGACCCGGCTTGGTTTTCAACGTTGAACCATCATCCCGAGGAGCGCGCCGCCGCGGGGCTGGGGGCCGAAGCTGTGCGCCGCCATCAGGAAGAGCTGATGACCGAGGCCTGGCGGCAGGTGGAAGGCCTCCGTGAGGTCAACCGCACCCTGAGCCAGGCCCGCATGGCCGCCGAAACCACAGAGGCGCTGCGCCGCTCCAAGATCAACCCGCTGTCACCGGCCGAGGCGACGGCGCTGGCTGGTGTGGCGCGCGACCGCATGGGCGGACTGATGCGGAATTGGGAGATCACGCGCGCGCCGGACGGGCTTGTCTCGCCGGCATTGTCGCGGCAACTCCGTGCAAAGGGGCCGATCGGGCGGCGGGCCAAGAGTGCCACGGTGGCTGGGCCGG
>JAGXRS010000038.1 GCA_018335615.1 Hydrogenophaga sp.
CCAGCCGGTCGAGCTGCTGGGCACGCTGGTCGATCCCACCCAGCGCAGCAGCGGACAGCCGCTCCTGCCAGTAGGTCAGCTCACCCAGGCGCGACGCCTGCGTGGGCGCGCACAGCTCGGCTGCCGCGGTCGGGGTGGGCGCGCGCAGATCGGCGACGAAATCGGCCAGCGTGAAGTCGGTTTCGTGCCCCACACCGCAGACCACCGGCATCGGCGCCTGCGCCACCAAGCGCACCACCCGCTCGTCATTGAAGGACCACAGGTCTTCGAGTGAGCCGCCACCGCGTACCAGCAGCAGCACCTCGCTCTCGCCCGTGGCCTCGAATCGGCGGAAGGCCGTTTGCAGCGCTGCGCACAACTCCGCTGGCGCCTGCGCACCCTGCACCGAGGCGGGGTAGATCATCACCGGCAGGTGCGGCACGCGCCGTCGCAGCGCCGTCACCACGTCGCGCAGAGCTGCCGCTCCCAGCGAGGTGACCACACCGATGCTGCGGGGTTGCACCGGCAGGAGGCGCTTGCGTGACGCCTCGAACAAACCGTCGGCCTCCAGTTGCGCCTTCAGCCGCAGGAACTGCTCGAACAGGGCGCCCTGCCCGGCTGGCTGCAGGCTGTCGACGATCAGCTGCAGATCGCCCCGTGGTCCATATACGTCCAGTTTCCCGCGCGCCTGTACCCGCTGGCCATCGCGGGGGCTGAAGTCCAGCTGATCGGCTGCGCGGCGGAACAGGGCACAGCGCAGCTGTCCGGCTTCGTCCTTCAGCGTGAAGTAACAATGCCCGCTGGCCGCACGCGAGAAGCCCGACAGCTCGCCCTGCACGGCCACGGGGTTGAATCGGGCCGAGAGGGTATCGGCAATGGCCCGCACCAGCGGCCCAACCGCCCACACCGGGCCCGGGGCCAGCGCCGTGGGCAGGGAGAATGGCTCAGACACAGGCGACTCCCGGGCAAATGTGTCCACAGGCCGCGGCCCTGCTGACGTTGGGCACTGCAAACCGTGCGCTGGCGCGGCGTGCCGGCCAAGCCCTTGATTCGTAAGCTTTTTGTGTTGCCTGTTTTCTCATCGATCTGTCCAGAGCCAAGCGGGCCGCCGCCTGACCCGTGTTGCCCACTGGGTTCTTCACAAAGTTATCCACAGATTCTGTGCACCAAATGGTGAAAATCCCGGCGGCTCGCGGCACGCATCGCGTGCGTGACGATGGAAGGGGAATCCGGGGCGACGGGAGGGCTCCCTGGCAAGGCTGGCCCCCACGCACTGGGCGATAATCGTCCGATTGGAGTCCGGTCGCCACGGTTGGCGCCACTTGCCTGGAGCCCCTGATTTGTTTTCCATCATACAAGCGGCCGGCTGGCCGATCTGGCCGCTGATCATCTGTTCCGTGCTCGGTCTGGCCCTCGTGATCGAGCGCTTCGTGAGCCTGAAAAAAGACAAGATCGTGCCGCCCCAGCTGCTGGACGAAGCAATCATGGTGTCGCGCAACGGCATCCCCGGTCCGGACGTGGTGACACAACTGGAACAGAACTCGGTGCTCGGCGAAGTGCTCGCCACCGGTTTTCGCACCCTCAACAGCAACCCCCGCGCCAGCGAAGACGACCTGCGCTCCAGCCTGGAGGGCGCGGGCCGCCAGGCCGCGGCCAAGCTGCAGCGCTACCTGGGCGCCATTGCCACCATCGCGTCCGCAGCACCTCTGCTCGGCCTGCTGGGCACGGTCATCGGCATGATCGAGATTTTCGGTTCGCAAGCGGGCGACGGCGGCATGGGCACCTCGCCCGGGGGCGGCAACCCGACGCAGCTCGCGCACGGGATCTCGATCGCGCTGTACAACACCGCTTTCGGCCTGATCGTGGCCATTCCGGCGCTGATCTTCTGGCGCTATTTCCGGGGCATGGTCGACGGCTATCTGCTGTCAATGGAACTGGCCTCGGAGCGTTTTGCCCGCCACCTGCTGAGCCTGCGCAAGTGAGGGTGCATCGCTTTTTTTCCAGCCGGCGGGTAGCGGCTCCGGGCGCCCTGCACACGGGAGACCAGGCATGAATTTCCGCCCGGGCAACCGCGATGAACCCGAGATCAACCTGATCCCGTTCATCGACATCCTGCTGGTGGTGCTGATCTTCCTGATGCTGACCACCACCTACAGCAAGTTCACCGAATTGCAGGTGAACCTGCCGGTGGCCGACGCCCAGGCCCCACGCGAGAAACCGCGTGAGGTCATCGTGGCCGTCAGCAACGATGGGCGCTATTCGATCAACCGCGAACTCATCGACGGCACGGGCGTGGAGGGGCTGGTTCGTGCACTCGGACAGGCCACGCAGGGCGACCCGGAGTCGGTGGTCGTCATCAGCGCCGACGCTGCCGCCACGCACCAGGCGGTCATCAACGTGATGGACGCCGCCCGACGTGCCGGCCTCGTGCAGATCACATTTGCCACCCAGCAGCCGGGCCAGCCATCGGCGCGCACCCGCCCCTGACCCGTCAACCCATGCCCAACCGCTCGGCCGAGCGACAAGCGCGCTGGCAGGCACTGGCCCAGCAGCGTGGCCCGGGTGCGTGGCTGCTGTGGCCGGTCTCGGTGGCCTACGGCGCCCTGTTGCGCCTGCGCCAGGCCCTGTTCACCGCTGGCGTGCTGCAGTCCCAGCGGCTCTCGGTTCCCGTCATCGTGGTGGGCAACGTGGTGGTGGGCGGGGCGGGCAAGACCCCGACGGTGGTGGCGCTTGTGCGCCATCTGGGCGCGGCGGGGTGGCGCCCTGGCGTGGTCTCTCGTGGCTACGGGCGCACAGCCGCCGACACCGTGTCTGTGGAGGCCAGCACGCCGCCCGAACAAAGCGGTGATGAGCCCGCCCTCATCCGGCTCGCCACCGGAGTGCCGGTGGTCGTGGGCCGGCAACGCATCGACGCGGCACGGGCCCTGCTGGCCGCGCACCCCGACGTGAACCTGATCGTCTGCGACGACGGTCTGCAACACCTCGCCCTGGCGCGTGACCTGAACGTGACCGTGTTCGACGAGCGCGGCATCGGCAATGGCTGGCTGCTGCCGGCCGGGCTGCTGCGTGAGGCCTGGCCCCCCCGCGTGCGGCACGAGGCCGTGCCGCGGCTGGTGCTGCGCCA
>JAGXRS010000039.1 GCA_018335615.1 Hydrogenophaga sp.
TTAACCTGCTTGATCAGGGGCTTGACGGGGTTATGGTGGGGCGGGCCGCCTATCATCAGCCTGCGGATATTCTGTGTGCAGCGGATCGGCGGATTTTTGGCGCCTCTGGCCCAGACACCACACCAGAGGGTGCTGTACACGCCATGCTCCCCTATATCGAGGCGCATCTCGCAAGCGGTGGGCGGTTGAACCAGATCACCCGGCATATGTTGGGGCTGTTCGCGGGAAAACCGGGCGCGCGGGCGTGGCGGCGGCACCTGTCAGAAGGTGCTTCACGGCCCGGCGCGGGGCCGGAACTGGTCGAACGGGCCTTGGCCGAGGTTACAGACCTTACAGAGTCTCCCCTGATTTTGTAAGGTCCTGCGGCATGCGCAGGCTACGCCGGGCGCCACGACGCAAAGCGCGGGTCACAGGCGCGAGTGCCGTGCCGAGCAACCGGCTCCATTGCCAATAGAGCGGCGTGTCGAGCGGGCAATCGGCGCGCAGAAGGTGGAGTGTGCCGCGCGCCAGGTCGTCGCTCAAGAGCGCCTCGGGGGCCATGCCCCAGCCCATGCCAAGACGGGCTGCGGTGACGAACCCCTCGGACGAGGGAAGCCGGTGACAGGGGGGGCTGAGCGTGACGCCGGTTGCCTGTGTGATCCAGCGATGTTGCAACTGATCGTGGCTGTTGAATTGCAACATGGGCGCTACACCAAGACGGCCCGGCGTGATCCCGTCCGCGAAATGGTGGGCAATGAAATCGGGGCTGGCGACGGCCTGATAGCGCAGCAGCCCGAGTGCGATGACATCGCAGCCGGGCAGGGCGCTGGCACGGGTGGTGAGCGCGCCCAGAACCTCGCCGCGCAAGAGCCGGTCATGCGAGACATCCTGATCGTCGATCACCAGATCAAAGAGGTGATCGGGCAGGCTGGCCAAAGCCTGCGGCAGCCATGTGGCGAGGCTGTCGGCATTGACCGCCAACCGCAGCCGGGTTTGCGGTGCGGGGGCAAGGCCTGTGAGATCCTCGCGAAGCCGCGCCTCGAGCAGGGCGATCTGATCGGCATGGGCGGCAAGGCGTTGACCGACCGGCGTGGCGGTGCAGGGCGTGCTGCGATGGACGAGCTGCGCGCCGACGCGGGTTTCCAACGCCTTGAGCCGTTGCGAGATGGCCGATTGTGTGAGGCCGAGGGCCTGCGCCGCGCCCTCGAAACTGCCGGTTTGCAGAATGGCCGAGAGCGTGACGAGATGATCGGGCGGCAGTATCATTAGAAAATCTTATCTTGAATTAGCATATTGAATTTGAGTAATGCACGCCGCACCGCTAGGCAAGCCCCTGAGAAAGATGCGGATTTGCGTGTTTGAAGACCGAGGAAAGGGCAGGGGGATGCAGGCGGGACTGGCGGGATTTGCGCTTGGGTTAAGTTTGATCATGGCCATTGGGGCGCAGAATGCCTTTGTGCTGCGGCAGGGGTTGCGGCGCGCGCATGTGCTGGCGGTGGTTCTGGTCTGCGCCATTTCCGATGCCATTCTGGTGACAGCGGGTGTGACCGGCTTTGGTGTTCTGGCCGAGGCGGTGCCGGGGCTTGAGCGGATCATGCGCTTTGGCGGTGCTGCGTTTTTGCTGGCGTATGGCGCGCGCAGTTTTCTGGCCGCGTGGCGCGGCGCGGCGGCGCTAGAGGCGGGCGAGGGGGCAGGCAGTTTGCGACGCGCAGTGCTGACGTGCCTCGCGCTGACATGGCTTAATCCGCATGTGTATCTGGATACGGTGGTTTTGCTGGGGTCCATATCGACGCAATATGAGAACCGGTTTGCCTTTGGTCTGGGCGCGGTCTGTGCGAGTTTTGTTTTCTTCTTTTCACTGGGCTATGGCGCGCGCCTTCTTGCGCCGCTCTTTCGGCGGCCCGCCAGTTGGCGGGTGCTGGATGCCGGGGTGGGCTGTGTGATGTGGGCCATCGCATTTGGCCTGTTGCGAGGCTAAGCCATGCGTGAGGCGGCAGGGTGTGTTGCGCTATGCGCATGGATAAGTGCCAAGCCAGTCTCGACAGGCGGCCAGAGGCGTGAATTAATGCAAGCATGTGCGCGCAAGAGGCAAGCAGAGCAGAAAGCACGGCACGGCCGGGCTGGGGCATCTTTTGGATGGTGGTGACCGGCATCCTCTTTGTGGGGGTGACCGCGCTGGTCAAGGTGCTGGGCACGCGCGTGCCGGCACCGCAGGCGGCCTTTTTGCGCTATGCCATGGGGCTGGTGTTTCTTCTTCCGATGCTGGGATCGCTTTGGCGGCTGCGGCTGGCGCGTGGCACCTGGGGGTTTTTCGCGGCGCGCGGCATGGTGCATACGGTGGGCGTGGCGCTGTGGTTCTATGCCATGGCGCGCATCCCCATCGCCGATGTGACGGCGATGAATTATCTGGCACCCATCTATGTGACGCTGGGCGCGGGGCTCTTTCTGGGCGAGCGTTTGGCCTTGCGGCGGGTGCTGGCGGTGGGTGTTGCGCTGATCGGTGCGCTGATCATCCTGCGGCCCGGATTTCGCGAAGTGGGGCCGGGGCATCTGGCGATGATCTTTGCCGCCATCTTCTTTGGCGCGTCCTATCTGATTGCCAAGGTGGTATCGGGGCGCAGCAGCCCCGGCGTGGTGGTGGCAATGCTGTCGATCACGGTCACACTTGGTCTGGCCCCTTTGGCGGCGGCGGTCTGGGTCACGCCAACGCCATGGGAGTTGGCGATCCTCTTTGCGGTGGCCACCTTGGCCACGGCGGGGCATTACACCATGACGCTGGCGTTTCGTGCCGCCCCTTTGGCGGTGACGCAGCCGGTGACGTTCCTGCAACTCGTCTGGGCGGTGCTTTTGGGGGCGCTGGTGTTTGGCGAGGGGGTGGATGTGTTTGTGGTTCTGGGCGGCATGGTGATCGTGGGCGCGGTCAGCTTTATCAGTTGGCGCGAGGCGGTGCTGAAGCGGCGGATCACACCGACGGTTTCGGCGACCAAGGTCTGAGGGGGCACCCGCCTAGGCGCGCGGATCAAGCAGCTTGGCCAAGATGCGGTTGCGGGTGATCTGACCCAAGAGCTGGCCATTCTCGGTCACGCCAACGGGGCGGTCATGGCCTTGGGCGCTTTCCATCACGTCCTGAATGCTGGCGTTGGGGCCAACGCAGGTGTCGGGCGTGCCGCTGGCCGGTTCCATCACATCGCGGGCGCAGAGCACGCCCAGAGGGTTCATATGGGCCACGAATTCGGCCACATAGTCGGTGGCGGGATTGGTAAAGATATCCTGCGGCGTGCCGCATTGCACGATGCGCCCGCCCTCCATGATGGCGATACGGTCGCCCAGTTTGAACGCCTCATCCAGATCATGGCTGACAAAGATGATGGTGCGGCCAAGGGTTTTTTGCAGGTCGATGAGTTCGTCCTGAAGATGGTTGCGGATCAGCGGATCGAGGGCCGAAAACGGCTCGTCCATCAGAAGGATCGGGGCATCGGTGGCAAAGGCGCGGGCCAAGCCCACGCGCTGTTGCATGCCGCCCGACAGCTCGCCCACGCGGCGCTCGGCCCAGTCGGAGAGGTTGACGAGGGCCAGTTGCCGGTCGACGCGGGCGGCGCGCTCGGGCTTGGGCATGCCTGCAAGTTCAAGGCCGAGGCCCACGTTCTCGCGCACAGAGCGCCAGGGCAGGAGGCCGAATTGCTGGAACACCATGGCGATATGATGCTGGCGCAATCGGCGCAGGGTGGCGGGGGTGGCGTTGGTGACATCGACCATGCCGGTGCCGTCGTGGATTTCGACCGTGCCGCGCACCACGGGGTTGAGGCCGTTGACGGCGCGCAGGAGGGTGGATTTGCCAGAGCCCGAGAGGCCCATCAGCACGAGGATTTCGCCCGGCGCAACCGCGAGGTCGCAATCATGCACGCCGAGAACCTGACTGGTTTTCTGCTGGATCTCTGGCCGGGTCATGCCCTGATCCATCAAGGGCAGGGCGGTTTCGGGCGCATCGCCAAAGACGATAGAGACCTTGTTGAAATTGACGATTGTATCGGTCACTTGCGCCCCTCCATCCGCAGCATGCGGTCAAGGACGATGGCCACGACAACAATCATCAGCCCGGATTCAAAGCCAAGCGCGATATTGACGGTATTGATCGCGCGCAGCACCGGCACGCCGAGGCCATCCGCGCCCACCAGCGCGCCGATCACCACCATCGACAGCGACAGCATGATGGTCTGGTTGAGCCCCGCCATGATCTGCGGCAGGGCGTAGGGCAGTTCCACCTTCCAGAGCGTCTGGCGATTGGTGGCGCCAAAGGCCTGAGCCGCCTCTAGC
>JAGXRS010000040.1 GCA_018335615.1 Hydrogenophaga sp.
CCCGCCTGGGCCAGCCCCTTCCCGCGCTTCTCAAGGAAACAAGCATGACATTTTTGCGC
This sequence comes from Hydrogenophaga sp., assembly GCA_018335615.1. GTDB lineage: Bacteria > Pseudomonadota > Gammaproteobacteria > Burkholderiales > Burkholderiaceae_C > Hydrogenophaga. Next base: position 60 of record JAGXRS010000040.1, read on the forward strand.
CGCAGCCTGCTGGCGTCCGTGACCGCTTTGTCCGTGCTGGCCGCTGTGCCGGCACAGGCCCAGACCGTGACGCTTCGCCTGCACCAGTTCCTCCCGGCCCAGGCCGTGATTCCGTCCAAGGCCATCATTCCCTGGGCTCAGAAGGTGGAGGCCGAGTCGGGTGGCCGCATCAAGATCCAGCTCTTCCATGCCATGTCCATGGGCGGCACGCCGCCCCAGCTGTTTGACCAGGCGCGCGACGGCGTGGCCGACATCACCTGGACGGTGCTGGGCTACACACCCGGGCGTTTCAACAAGTCCGAGGTGTTTGAACTTCCCTTCATGTGCAGCGGCGGCGCCGAGCAATGCTCACGCGCCTTTCACGGGTATGTTGAAAAAAACGCCGCTGACGAGTTTCGGGCGGTCAAGCTCCTCGCGGCCCACACCCACGGCCCGGGGCTGTTTCACACGAAGCAGCCCGTGACCGGCCTGGAAAGCCTGCGCGGCATGAAGATCCGCGGCGGTTCGCGCGTGATCAACAACATGCTGGTGAAGCTCGGCGCCACGCCGGTGGGCATGCCTGTGCCGGCCGTGACCGAGGCGCTGTCCAAGGGCGTGATCGACGGCACCACCATTCCCTGGGAAGTGGCGCCTTCCATCAAGATCACCGAACTGGTGAAACACCACACCACGTTTGCGGGCAAGGACGGCTTGTTCACGCAGACCTTCGCACTCTCGATGAACCGTGCCACGTACGACAAGCTGCCGGATGATCTGAAAAAGGTGATCGACAACAACGCGGGCATCGAGACCGCCGCGCTGTTCGGCCGAGCGATGGACGAGGGCGACCGGGTGGGGCGTGACATTGCCGTCAAGTCCGGCAACCAGATCGTGGCCCTGGACGCCGCGGAAACCCAGCGCTGGCGCCGCACCGCCGCCACGGTGGAGGCGGACTGGGTGACCGAGATGAAGGGCAAGAACATCGACGGCGCCCGCCTGCTGAGCGAAGCCCAGTCGCTGGTCCGGCAGTACAACAAGTGAGCCGGGGGGGCGGTGGCAGCGCTGCCGCACGGGCGCTTCGCCCGCCCGCGCCAACCCCCTGCCGCTCCCAGCCCTGCACCCAGATAACGCACTTTGCTGCTCTATTTTCGGTGGTTCGGGCGAGAGTTTATGCATTATAGTTCGTGCGCCGGGCCGCTGACCCGCCGCATGAACTGTGGGGTGGGATATGAAATTTCGATATGGGAAATTCGTTCACGATGGTGAAATTCGCGCTATAGTCCCGCGCAGCCCGGCGGGAGACGTCTCTGCCCGCACCCGATGTGACAATCCGGCGCAACGTTTCTTCTGCCCATTCAACGAGACAAGGACCCGAGGATGATCAACTGGATATACCGGATGGCCAAATGGACCGCCATTTTGGGCGGTGTTGTTTTGACGGCGATCACGCTCATGGTGGTGGCCAGCGTGACGGGCCGAGCCCTCATTGGCGTGGGCCTGGGACCTGTGCCCGGTGACTTCGAGTTGGTGGAAGTGGGCGTGGGCATTGCCATTTTCTTTTTCCTTCCCTGGTGCTACCTGCGCGGCGGCCACGCCACCGTGGACCTGCTCTACATGCACCTGCCTGGCTGGGCCAAGCGGGGCATCGACACGGTGAGCGACCTGCTCATGCTGGCCGTGTGGATCATGCTCACCTGGAAGCTCTGGGAAGGTTTGCTGGAGAAGAAGGAGTACATGGAGACGACCTTCATCCTGCAGATGCCGGTCTGGTGGGCCTACGCCTTCTGTTTTGTCGGCGCGGTCATCGGCTGCGTCGCCTACTTCGCCAAAACGCTCACACAACTCGGGCTGGCGTCTGCGCCCAAGGGCTGGACGCTCGAATCCAACGCTGGACACTGACGCCATGACGATCCCCGCTTTCTCTGTTTATTCCCTTCTCCGGCCGCTCGGAGCCCGCGCATGAGCACTGTTGAACTCGCCCTGTGGTCCTTCCCGATCCTGTTGCTGATGATCTTCATCCGCATCCCGATCGGCCTGTCGATGCTGTTGTGTGGTCTGGCTGGCGCCTGGATGGTCTATGGCACGCATGTGCCCATCCTCAACCAGCTCAAGCAGGTGACCTTCAGCACGTTCTCCAGCTACTCGCTCTCGGTGATCCCGCTGTTCCTGCTGATGGGGCAGTTCGCCGCACTCGGCGGCCTCTCACAGGCCTTGTTCAAGGCGGCTGAGGCCTGGATCGGTCACCGCAAGGGCGGCGTGGCCATGGCGGCCGTGGGTGCCTGTGCCGGTTTCGGTGCCATCTGCGGCTCCTCGCTGGCCACAGCCGCCACCATGGGCCAGGTGGCCCTGCCCGAGCTCAAGCGCGCAGGTTATGCGGGCGGCATCTCCACCGCTGCGCTGGCTGCGGGTGGCACGCTGGGCATCCTGATCCCGCCATCGGTGGTGCTGGTGATCTACGCCATCCTGACCGAGCAGAACATCGCCAAGCTGTTCCTGGCGGCTTTCGTGCCCGGCATTCTGGCCGCCGTGGGGTACATGATCGTGATCGCTCTTTATGCGCGTTTGCGGCCGCAGGAGATGGGCACGATGCCCCCCATGCCCATGAAGGACCGCTGGGTGGCCACGGCCAAGATCTGGCCCGTCATGCTGATCTTCATTGCGGTGGTGGGCGGCATCTACACCGGCGTCTTCACGCCCACCGAGGGCGCTGCCATCGGCGCCTTCGGCACCGGCGTGGCGGCGTGGTTCAGCGGCGGCCTCACCCGCAAGACCTTTCTCGGCGCCATCCTGGGCACGGCCGTGGCCACCGGCATGATCTTCATGATCGTGCTCGGCGCGGGTGTCTACAACACCTTCCTGGCGCTCTCGCAGTTGCCGCAGGAAGCCGCACAGATGGTGGCGGGCTCCGGCCTGAACCCCTGGACGGTGCTGGTGGCCGTGCTGCTGCTGTATGTGGTCCTGGGCTGTTTCATGGATTCGCTGTCCATGATCCTGCTGACCATTCCCGTGTTCTTCCCCATTGTCTCGGTGCTGGACTTCGGCCTGCCGCCCGAGGAGTTCGCCATCTGGTTCGGCATCCTGGTGCTGATCGTGGTGGAAGTGGGGCTGATCACGCCGCCGGTGGGCATGAACCTGTTCGTCATCAATTCGATGGCGCGCGACACCCCGATCACCCAGACCTACCGTTCCGTGATGCCTTTTGTGGCCAGCGACTTCATCCGCACCGCGATTCTGGTGGCCTTCCCCGGTATCACCCTGTTCGTGTTGCGCCTCTGAACGGCGTTGCCTCATCGCCTTCCGACAGAACTGACAGGGCCTGCACGGCGTTGCAGGCCTTGTCGTCTGGGCCTGGCGTGAACCTCCGCAATCCCCACAGGAGACGTCATGACCCGCCTTTCCCGCTTCTCGCGGCGCGCATGGATCGGTACCGCGCTGGCGGCGGCTGCCGTGTCGCTTGGCCACACGGCTGTCGCCCAAAGCTTCCCGTCCAGGCCCCTGCGCATCGTCGTGCCGTTTGCCGCCGGCGGCGCTGGCGACCTCACGGCCCGCACCGTGGCCGCCGAGATGGCCAAGACACTCGGGCAACCGGTGGTGATCGAAAACCGCCCTGGCGCTGGCGGTGTGGTGGCCGCCGAGACCGTGGCCCGTGCCGAGCCCGACGGTCACACGCTGTTCCTGATGTCCAACGGCACGGCCGTCACCGCTGGCCTGTTCAGGAGCCTGCCCTACGACACGGTGAAGGATTTCACGCCGGTGTCCACGCTGGGGACCTTCGACATGGCGGTGATCGTGCCCGCCGACTCGCCGTTCCAGACCCTGGGCGAGCTGGTCGCCTATGCCAAGGCCCACCCCGGCAAGCTCAACGTGGGCAGCATCAACATCGGCAGCACGCAGAACCTGGCCGCCGAGCTGTTCCGCAGCACGGCCGCGATCCATGCCCAGGTGATTCCCTTCAACGGCACGCCTGCGCTGATCGGCGCCTTGCGCGGCCAGCAGGTGGACGTGGGCGTGGAGATCCTGGGGCCGGCGCTCACGCAGATCAGGGGCGGTGCGCTGCGCGCCCTGGCGGTCACCGGCGAAAAACGCTCGACCTCGCTGCCAGAGGTGCCGACCGCGGTGGAGCAGGGCGTCAAAGGCCTTGTGGCCTCATCCTGGAACGCGCTCGCCGCGCCGGGCAAGACCCCGCGCCCCGTGGTGGACCGTCTCAACAAACACATCAACGCCGCGCTGGCCTTGCCCGACGTCAAAAAGAAACTGGCCGATCTGAACATCGACGCCGACGGCAGCACGCCCGAGCAGGCAGCCGCGCTGCTGGCTGCCGACATCGGTCGCTGGGGTGACGTGATCCGGCAAGCCAACATTCCCAAGCAGTGAGCATCTGCCGCGAGGCGGTTGAACGCTGGCCCGGCGTTGACCCCCTGACGCGGCCCAACACCACGAACGACCATGAACCATGTGCGCATCGGACTCATCGGCTACGGCGAAGTCGGCCGCATCTTCGGCGCCGGGCTGAGGCCCGGCGTCGGCTGGATCGGGGCCTGGGAC
>JAGXRS010000041.1 GCA_018335615.1 Hydrogenophaga sp.
GCCCTGGCCCACACACCCGGCCTGCGGCTGGTCAAGGCCTCCCGCCCCTACCGCACCGCGCCCGTCGACTCCTGCGGACCAGACTACCTGAACGCGGTGGCCGAGGTGAGCACCACACTGACCGCACCGGCGCTGCTCGTCACGCTGCAGGCGATAGAAAACGCCAACGGGCGCGAGCGCCCGTACCGCAACGCACCCCGCACACTGGACCTGGACCTGCTGCTGTACGGCGATGCCCGCATCGACTCACCCGACCTGACCCTGCCGCACCCGCGCATGTGGGCGCGGGCCTTTGTGCTGGTGCCGCTGGCGGACATTGCGCCGGGTCTGGTGTCTTGTCCTGCCTTGCGCGCCGTGGCCGATCAAGTCATAGAACCCGTATCGGACCCGGCCTGAGGCGTCTGCGCGGGATGCGGTTGCCCAGTCGATCAAACGCTGCGCCGTACCATCATTTCCTTGATCTTGCCGATGGCCCCTGCGGGCAGCAATCCCTTGGGGCACACGTCCACGCAATTCAGAATCGAGCGGCAGCGGAACAGCCGAAAAGGGTCGTGCAGGTCGTCCAGCCGTTCGGCGGTCGCGGTGTCGCGGCTGTCGACGAGGAAGCGGTAGGCCTGCAGCAAACCGGCCGGCCCGACGAATTTGTCCGGGTTCCACCAGAAGCTGGGGCACGCCGATGAGCAGCAGGCACACAGGATGCATTCGTACAGCCCGTTGAGTTCCTCGCGCTGCTCGGTTGACTGCAGGCGCTCCCGCTGCGGGGCCGGCACCCCGTTGATGAGGTAGGGCCTCACCGAGTGGTACTGCTGGAAGAAGCCGGTCATGTCGACGATCAGGTCGCGGATCACCGGCAGGCCGGGCAGGGGCTTGAGTGTGATGACGCGCGCCAGGGTATTCATGTTGGTGAGGCATGCCAGGCCGTTCTTGCCGTTGATGTTCATGGCGTCCGAGCCGCAGACGCCTTCGCGGCAAGAGCGGCGAAAAGCCAGGCTCGGATCCAGGGCTTTGAGGCGCATGAGCACGTCGAGCAACATGCGGTCGTCGGGCTTCACCTCGATCTCCAGCGTTTGCATGTGGGGCCGGGCGTCGAGGTCCGGGTCGTAGCGGTAGAGCTTGAAGGTGTGCATGGCGGTGGCTGTCGACGGTGAGGCCCAGAAAGACCCGCGTGGCGCGCAGGGTGGAACCGATCGCACAGCAGCGTGCCTGGCGATGGTTCATCTGCTGTCACCGGCGTCAGACGCTGATGCCTGTGCAGTAAATGACCCTGATGACACCGGCGTACGCGATGCCGACGAGCATCAGTCCGAGCACGACGTGGCTGAACACCTTGAGACTCCGGTCATGGACAACGCTTGGACAGTGGCGTCGGCCTGGTCTCCAGAGCGAGAAGGGTCGGCGAAGTGGGAATGGTGGTGATGGCGCCCTGTACGGTCCGTGCGGCAGCACACCGACGCCCGGATCAACGCAGGATGGGGCCGGCGGCGCGACCGGTGGTCATGCCGAGCACAGCCCATGGGGGTGAACAGGCCCCGCCCACGCTGGCCTGGGCCGGGTCGAACGCACTGTGTCTCATCGCTTCTGCTCATCGCGTTTCGATGAAGCGTGGTGCCACGCCACGCCACGCCACGTCTCGGCATCTGGCAGCGGCGGCTTGGTGCGCGTGATGGGTTTTCACGTGCGCGTCAGCTCGACGCGAATGCACGCTTCGGTGACCACAAAGGTCATGGCCGGGCTCCTGGACCCGATGAGCCCCGCAGGGCGCGAACACCGCCGCATGCCTCGACCGGCGTCGTAGGAGGACGTGTACCGACACAAGGGCGGACACCCCCGAGCCGCACGACCCCAGGACCCGCATGGGAGACCGGGGCGGTCCTCGCCTCAGGGTGCCAGCCGCTCCCGCACCCATCCACCGTCGGCTTGCAGCGTGTAGCGCAGCCGGTCGTGCAGGCGGCTCTTGCGGCCCTGCCAGAACTGCCAGTTGTCGGGTTTGAGCCGGTAGCCGCCCCAGTGTGGCGGGCGCGGCGGGTTCAGCAAGAACTGAGCGCCGTAGCGGGCAGCGTTGGTCACCAGCACGGTGCGGCTGTCGATCACCTCGCTTTGCGGGCTGGCCCAGGCGCCAATGCGGCTGTCCAGCGGGCGGCTGTGGAAATAGGCGTCGCTTTCTTCGTCGCTGACTTTTTCCACCACGCCCTCGATGCGCACCACACGCTCCAGTTCGACCCAGTGGAATTGCAGGGCGGCGTAGGGGTTGCCGGCCAGTTGCTGGCCTTTCTGGCTGTTGTAGTTGGTGTACCAGACGATGCCGCGTTCGTCGTAACCTTTGATCAGCACCACGCGGGTGGTGGGCCGCAGGTCGGCGCCGACGGTGGCCACGGTCATGGCATTGGGCTCGGGCACCTCGCTGCTGATGGCCTCGGTCAGCCAGCGGGCGAACTGCTGGAGCGGGTCGGCGTGGGAGGCCGACTCGCTGAGTTCGGCCTTTTCGTAGCTCTTTCTAAGGTCGGCGATGTTCATGGCGGCAGTATAGGAGTGGGGCGTCGGCCCGGTCTTGTGCTGGGTCAATCGGCCGGGAGCTCAGCTGCCGTCCGCGAGTGTCAGCAGTTGCGCCAGGCGGCGGTCGTGAATGCCGTGTTGCCGCAAGCCTTCAAACGTTTGCCGCGCGTAGTCGAGCGTGGTCCCGTAGCGCCCGCACGAGCGGGCAAAAATGTCGCGGTAGCGCTCGGGTGTGAGCACGCCGGTGTAGTTGGGGCTGCGCCGCGACAGGGTGAAAGCCAACGCACGCACCGGCCCTTGCGCGGTCTGGCAGGCGAGCCATTTGGGGTCGTAGACCGGGTTGGGCATCTCGCGCGCCCACAGCGTGGGCATGAGCGATTCCACTTCTTCGTGCGGCACGCGCAGTGCCAGCCCGGTACAGCTGCCGCCCGACACCATGGCGAACACCAGGCCGGGGCAATCGGGCGTGCCGCGGTTCACGCGGCTCCACATCTGCAGGCTGCGGTGGTGGCCGTGCACACGCGCCAGCCGCTGTTCGGCGGCCTTGAATTCGGGGCGCCAGATGAGCGAGGCGTAGCCGAACACCCACAGATCCTGCCGGGGCCCCTGGTCGCGCCACTGTGACAGCGTGTGGGCCATCATGGCGGCGCCATCGCGCTGGGCTGGGTCCCAGGGGTTGGGTTGCGAGCGGTCTTGAAGTGGTGGCATCTAGAATTCAGCGCGGGTGTTGGTCTTGGGCATGCAGGGACCAGGCGTCCGTTGCCGGGTTCCGGCGGGTCCGTTTTCTGTTCTGGCGAAGTGTTCCCTCATGTCATCCACCGATCAAGATCCCGAACTGCGCCTGGCGGCTGCATTGTTGATTGTCGCCGTCCTGCTGGC
>JAGXRS010000042.1 GCA_018335615.1 Hydrogenophaga sp.
ATGGACGGCACGCAGGAGATCGGCCTGGCGGTGCTGGCGACCACGCTGTCCATCGTGGCGGTGTTCCTGCCCATCGGCTTCATGGGCGGCATCATCGGCAAGTTCTTCCACGAGTTCGGCATCACCATGGTGGCGGCGGTGCTGATCTCCATGTTCGTGAGCTTCACGCTCGACCCCATGCTGTCCTCGGTGTGGCACGACCCGGAGATCGAGAAGCACGGCCGACACGGCGCGCCACGCAGCCTCTACGACAAGACGATCGGCCGCGTCACGGGCTGGTTCGACCGCCGCCAGGACGACATGACCGAGGCCTACCAGGGCGCGCTGCGCTGGTCGCTGAAACACAAGCTGGCCACCATGGCGCTGGCGCTGGTCACGTTTGTGGGCAGCATCTTCATGGTGCCGCTGCTGGGCACGGAGTTCGTGCCCAAGGCCGACTTCTCCGAAACGTCGCTGAGCTTCCACACCCCGGTGGGCTCTTCCCTGCAAACCACCGAAGCCAAGGCCCGGCAGGTGGAAGCGGTGCTGCGCGAATTCCCCGAGGTGAAGTACACCCTGACCACCATCAACACCGGCAACGCGCAGGGCACCATCTACGCCAGCGTCTACGTGCGCCTGGTGGACCGGGCCGAACGCAGCCTCAGTGCCGACGCCATGTCGGCCCGGCTGCGCGAGCGCCTGCGCAGCGTGCCGGGCATCACCGTCACGCACGCCGGCCTGCTCGACCCGGTGGGCGGCAACAAACAGATCGAGTTCTCGCTGCAGGGCGACGACCTGGCCGAGCTGGAGCGGCTCACCGCCCAGGTGATGGAGCGCATCCGCCCCATCGTCGGCCTGGTGGACCTGGACGCCAGCGTGAAGCCCGACAAGCCCACCGTGGACGTGCGGCTGCGGCGCGACATCGCGTCGGACGCCGGGCTCCACGTGGGCGCGGTGGCCAGCAGCCTGCGCACGCTGGTGGCCGGGCAGACGGTGGGCAACTGGCGCGCGCAGGATGGTGAGAGCTACGACGTGAACGTGCGACTGGCGCCCGCCGAGCGGGCACGCACCAGCGACCTCACGCAGCTGCCCTTCGTGGTCGGCAGCGCCCCCGACGGCACGGCGCGGGTGGTGCGGCTCGGGCAGGTGGCCGAGGTGGTCGAATCCACCGGCCCGAACCAGATCAACCGGCGCAACCTGAACCGCGAGGTGGCCATCAGCGCCAACGTGTACGGCCGCTCGGCCGGCGAGGTGTCAACCGAGATCCGCCAGGTGCTGGACACCGTCAGCCTCCCCCCGGGGTATCGCTACGAATTCGGCGGCTCCACCAAGAACATGCAGGAGTCGTTCGGCTACGCCGTTTCGGCACTCGCCCTGGCGGTGATCTTCATCTACATGATCCTGGCCAGCCAGTTCCAGAGCTTCCTGCAGCCGCTGGCGCTCATGACCTCGCTGCCGCTCACGCTCATCGGCGTGGTGCTCACGCTGCTCATGTTCGGATCGACCATGAGCATGTTCTCGGTCATCGGCATCGTGCTGCTCATGGGTCTGGTGACCAAAAAAGCCATCCTGCTGGTGGACTTCGCCATCCGCGCCCGCAACGGGCTGGCCGGCGCCGCACCGCTGGACCGCGAAAGCGCCCTGCTGATGGCGGCCCGGGTGCGGCTGCGCCCCATCCTGATGACCACGCTGGCCATGGTGTTCGGCATGGTGCCGCTGGCCTTTGCGCTCACCGAAGGCTCCGAGCAGCGCGCCCCGATGGGACAGGCCGTCATTGGCGGGGTCATCACCTCGTCGCTGCTCACGCTGGTGGTGGTGCCTGTGGTGTACTGCTACATGGACGATCTGGCGCAGTGGCTGAAGCGCCGCTTCGGCAGGCCTCACCCGACCGGTCCCGCCGCCGCTGTCGTCAGCGAGCCCGTGGGGGCCGCTCAGTAAAATGGAAACAGATCGGCTAACATACCCACCGGAGTATCAAGAATGACCTCGCAGACCGCCCCAGCCTCCGCCCTGAGCCACGACCAGGCCCGCTTCAACATGATCGAGCAGCAGATCCGCCCCTGGGAAGTGCTCGACGCGAACGTGCTCGCCCTGCTCGCCCAGGTGCGCCGCGAAGCCTTCGTGCCCCCGGCCCACGAGTCACTGGCCTTCGCCGACATGGAACTGCCCCTGACCCAGCCCGCGGTCGAAGGCAAGGTCATGCTCTCGCCCAAGGTGGAGGCCCGCCAGCTGCAGGACCTGCAGCTCAAGCCCTCCGACAAGGTCTTGGAAGTGGGTACCGGCAGCGGCTACATGGCCGCGCTGCTGGCCAGCCTGGCGCAGCGCGTGGTGACGATCGAGATCGACCCGGAACTGGCCCGCTTCGCCCGCGAGAACCTGCGCAAGGCCGGCATCACCAACGCCGACGTGCGCACCGCCGACGCCGCCGCCAACGACTTCGCCGCCTGCAAGGCCGAGGCGCCCTATGACGCCATCGTGCTCAGCGGCTCGGTGGCCGAGATCCCCGCCGCCCTGCTCGCCCTGCTGGCGCCCGGCGGCCGGCTGGTCGCCATCGCCGGCGAAGAGCCCATGATGCGCGCCACCGTGGTCACCCGCGTGGCCGACGCCTCGTTCCAGACCGCACAGCCCTGGGACACGGTGGCGCCGCGCCTGCGGAACTTCCCCGAGCCCTCCAGCTTCCGTTTCTGAGCCCCGCCTTCAACGTCCAACGGCTATCACCATGAAATCGATCCACCCGGCCCAACTTCAGGACTGGCTTCAACAGGCGCAGGCCCAGGCGCCACAGGGCCGCCTGCCCATCGTGCTGGACGTGCGGGAGCCCTGGGAACTGCAGACCGCATCCGTCAAGGCCGACGGCTTCGAGCTGCTGCCCATGCCCATGCGCAGCGTGCCCGCGCGCTACCTGGAACTCGACCGCGACCAGCCGATCGCCTGCCTGTGCCACCACGGCGCCCGCAGCGCGCAGGTGGCCCATTTCCTGATGAACAACGGATTCACCGAGGTGGTGAACATCCACGGCGGCATCCACGCCTGGTCACAGGAACGCGACCCCAGCGTGCCGGTGTACTGAAGCCGCCT
>JAGXRS010000043.1 GCA_018335615.1 Hydrogenophaga sp.
GGGTCCAGTCCGGCCGCCAGCTCGCGCGCGAGATCGTGGGCGCGCGCCAGCGTCTGGCACAGGCCCACCAGCTCGCGCGGACGCACCTGGCGCAGGGCGGTGCGTGCGCTGATGCGCTCCACATCGCTGGCGCCTTTGAGGGCTTGGCGCAGGCGCTGCCAGAGGCCACCGCGCAGGGTGCCGATGGCGCCCAGCCGGGCGCGGGCCATGGTGCGGTCGCGGGGCGGGGCCAGCAGCCAGCTGCGCAGCGCGCGGCTGCCCATGCCGGTGCAGCACACGTCCAGCAGCGACAGCAAGGTGGGGCTGGTCTCGCCGCGCAGCGTCTGCGTGAGTTCGAGGTTGCGCCGGGTGTTCACCGGCAGGTCGATCAGCTCGTCGGTGCGGGCCACCTGCAGGCTGCGCACATGGGTCAGCGCCCGGCCCTGGGTGTGTTCGGCGTAGTTGAGCAGCGCGGCGGCGGCGGCGTGGGCATCGGGCAGGTCTTGCGCGTCCCACGCGGCCAGGCTGGCGGCCTGCAGTTGCTCCAGCAGCTTGCGCTGGCCCAGGCCGGCGTCAAAGGCCCAGGCCGGGCGGATCACCGCCACCATGCGACCACCAGCAGCACCTGGCTGGGCGGCGATGCCTTGCACCTGCTTTTCAAAGCCGGGCGTGACCTCGGCGCTGTAGAGCAACTCACCGGGCCCGACGCGGGCGATCCAGTCGGTCAGCTCGTCGGTGGCGCACTGCGCCAGGTAGACGATGCCCTGGGTCACCGACAGCCAGGCCAGGCCGCAACCGGTGCGCGCGCCGGGGTGCACGGCCATCAGCAGGGCTTCGGTCTTGTCGGACAGCAGTTCGGCATCGGTCAGCGTACCAGGCGTCACCACCCGCACCACCTTGCGCTCCACCGGCCCCTTGGACGTGGCGACGTCGCCCACCTGTTCGCAGATGGCCACCGATTCGCCCAGCTTGATGAGCCGCGCCAGGTAGTTGTCCACCGAATGGAAGGGCACGCCGGCCATCACCACCGGCTCGCCGCCCGATTGGCCGCGCTGGGTGAGCGTGATGTCGAGCAGGCGCGCGGCCTTCTCGGCGTCGCCGAAGAACAGCTCGTAGAAATCGCCCATGCGGTAGAACACCAGGGTGTGCGGGTAGCCGGCCTTGATGGCCAGGTACTGCTGCATCATCGGCGTGTGTTTGTCCAGCGGGGCGGTCATGGGCGGCTTGTCGGGCGTGTCAAAACAGCCGCCGACTGTAGCAGGCCCGTTCAACTGGTTCAGCCGCTGTCAGCGCCGACCGGCCGCTTGCGGCAATGATTGCGGCAAGCGGCCGGTCGGGGTGCCGTTCAGGGCGTCATGGCCTGGGCAGGGACTGCGCGCTGCGGCGCTGCCTGCGGGGGGCCATCCTTCAGAGGCCGGGGAGGGGCGTGCCGCGCGTGCTGGCGCGTGTGTTGTCCGTGGTGGATGTGGGAGCGGCAGGGCTGGCCTTGCCCGGTGTCATCACCACCTTGCGGCAGTCGTCCTCTTTCTTGTCGAACATCTCGTAGCCGCGCACCGCGTCTTCCAGGCTCAGGTGGTGGCTCACGATCACCTCGGGCTTGAGCTGCCCTTCGCCGATGCGCTCCAGCAGCTCGGGCATGTAGCGCTGCACATGGGTCTGGCCCATGCGGAAGGTCAGGCCCTGGTCGAACGCGTCGCCGAACAGGAAGCCGTGGATGTGGCCGGCGTACACGCCGGGCACGCTCACGATGCCGCCGCGCCGCGTGGCCGCAATGGCCCAGCGCAGGGCCACGCCGCTGGAGCCTTCGATCTTGAGGTTCGTGAGCATGGTCTCCAGCCCCGAGCCCTTGGCCTCGAAGCCGATGGCGTCGATGGTCGCGTCCACGCCGCGGAACTGCGTGGCCTCGATGATGGCCTGTGCCGGGTCGTCCACGTCGTCGAAGTTGATGGTTTCCACGCCATAGGTTTCGGCGGCAAACTTCAGGCGATAGGGATGGTGGTCGATCATGAAGATGCGTTCGGCCCCCAGCATGCGGGCACAGGCCGCGGCCATCAGGCCCACCGGCCCGGCGCCGAAAATGGCCAGCGTGCGCCCGGGGCCCACCTCGGCGTTCACCACCGCCTGGTAACCGGTGGGCAGGATGTCGGACAGGAACAGCACCTGCGCATCGCTGAGCCCTTCGGGGATTTTCAGCGGGCCGGTGTTGGCCATGGGCACGCGCACATACTCGGCCTGCCCGCCCGCGTAACCGCCGTACAGGTGCGAGAAGCCAAACAGGCCGGCGGGTGAGCGCATCACCTTCTTGTTCAGGCTCATGCCACGCCCGGGGTTGGTCGTCTCGCAGGCGGAATAGAGCGTGCGCGAACAGAAATAGCAGTCGCCGCAGGCGATCACAAAGGGGATCACCACGCGGTCACCGCGCTTCAGGTCGGTGACGCCGGTGCCCACGTCTTCCACGATGCCCATGAACTCGTGGCCCAGGATGTCGCCGGTTTCCATGCCGGGCACCTTGCCACGGTACAGGTGCAGGTCGGAGCCGCAGATGGCGGTGGCCGTGACGCGCAGCACGATGTCCTGCTCGTGCTGCAGCACCGGATCGGGTACGGTGTCGACGCGCACGTCCTTGGCGCCGTGGTAGGTGAGTGCTCGCATGGTGGTCCCCAGTGGTTGTCGATGGGTGCCTGCGGCAAGGTGCATGCCCGTGCTTTGCTTCACAATGCGAGCCTTGTTTCAAGACCTTTTCCTCAGGGTTTCGCATCGTGGCCGCTCACTCCCAACCCGATTCCGCCTCCGATGCCACCCCGGGTGCCCAGCCGCCGCCCTTGCCTTATGAGGCCGCCTTCCTGGCGGCCCCCTTTCCAAGCAGCCTGAGCCGCCAGTGCGACGGGCGGCTGCTGGCGGTCAACGACGCCTGGCTGGCGCTGACGGGTTCGCGGCGGGAAGACGTCATCGGGCGCACCACCGTGGAACTGGGCCACTGGCCCGACGGGCAGGCGCGGCACGATTTCCTGCAGCGTGTGCAGGCCGATGTGCAGCACGAGACGATCTGGCTCGCCCGCGGG
>JAGXRS010000044.1 GCA_018335615.1 Hydrogenophaga sp.
CCCGGCCGGCGGGTCCAGCCGGTCCCAGGCAGCGAAGTGGGCGCGCAGCAGCTCGGCGTCCACGCCGCGGCCTTCGATGCGGGTGATGTGGTCGTTTTCAATGCTGAGCACGATGGGCCGTTCGATGTAGCGTTTGAAGGTCAGGTTCACGTCGCCCTCGGCCAGCACCAGCGTGCCGTTGACGCTGCCGGCCGCCGGAAAGGCCAGCACCAGGCCGCCCGGCCAGTGGGTCAGCGTGCCGGGGCGCGTGGTGCTGCCCCAGTTGCCGCCGGCCACCCCGCCCTGCAGCGAGATGGCAAGGTCCGTGCCCGCGGCCGAGGTCACGCGCATCGAGCGGGCGTCGCGCAGGCGTTTCACATGCGCTTTCACCCGCGCTTCGGTCGCATCGTCGGGCAGCAGGCGGGCCAGCGCCTCGGGGTGCTCGTTGCTCACGTAGACGATGCGCGGCTGCGTGTGGCCATTGCCGCGCAGGATGGCCGGCAGCTCGGGCGCGTGCATCAGACCCTCGACCGTGCAGTCCAGCACCAGGGTGCAGGCCTGCAGGGCGGCGATCACGGGGCCGCTCTGGTCGATGGCCGGGCAGGCGCCGGTGGAGCGCGTCACCGGCTCACCGCGGCTGAACAGCGAGGGCAGCGTGAGCGTGAAGACCTGAGCGCCCAGCCGGGCCGCGGCCAGGCGGGCCAATTCCATCAGCACCGGACGGCTTTGCGTTTCACCGAGAATGGCCACGGTGTCACCGGCCTGCAATGCACAACGGCGCAGCACGGATTCAAAGGCGTCGAGCCAGGCGGGTTCGATCCGCTCCTGAAGCATAGGTTGTGTCTCCCCCCGCGCCGCCTGCGGCGTCACCCCCTGGGGGGCGATGCCTGCGGCCTGGCACAGCCAGTTCCGCGGCATCTTGGACGCGGACCGCTGCGCCGGATAAAAGTGGTGAATGGCCCCTGCAACCGACCGAATCAGGCAGGACGAGGCCCATTATTCATGAATTTTCATATAAATTACAACCCATGTCCCCCGCCCGCTCTGCCGGCCTGACGGCCCGTCCCCCCGATTTTTCCCAGCGCGAGTTCCGCGCCTCGCTGGGCATGTTCGCCACGGGTGTGACCATCGTGACGGCGCGCACCGCCACGGGCGAACTCGTGGGGCTGACCGCGAGTTCCTTCAACTCCGTGTCACTCGACCCGCCACTGGTGCTGTGGAGCCTGGGCCGGCTGGCCGGCTCGATGGCGGCGTTCTCCAACGGCCAGCATTACGCCATCAACGTGCTGGCGGCCGACCAGCAGGCGCTGGCCGAGCGCTTTGCGTCGCGCAACACCGACCGCTGGGCCGGCGTGAGTTTCACCGAGGGCATCAGCGGCGCCCCGCTGCTGGCCGGCGCGGCCGCCACCTTCGAATGCTTCAACCGAAGCCAGTACGCCGAGGGCGACCATGTGATCTTCGTGGGCGAAGTGGAACGCTGCGGCCACCGGGCTGATGCCTCGCCGCTGCTGTACCACGGCGGCAAGTTCTACGCCGAGCACCCGCTGTAAGAACGTGTTCAAGCTGGAGCGCGACGCCCGTGATGCCTCGCCCCTTCCCCCGCTGGGGGAAGGCTGGGATGGGGGCCCGCGCGCCCAGGTGCCACGCCCTGCGCGCCATCGATCCAGCAGCGCCCATGACCTCACCCCGCTTCATTGACGACTACCTCGGCTACCTGCTTGGGCAGGCGAACCACGCGCTGTTCAAGGATTTCGAGGCGGTGGTGCGCGAGGCCGGACTGGGCTCGCTGGAGTGGCGCGTGCTGGCCACGCTGAGCGAGCAGCCGCCGGTACCGGTGGGGCAGCTGGCACAGGAGGTGCTGAGCCAGCAGCCCACCGTGACCAAGCTGGTGCAGCGGCTGGCCGCGCAGGGCTGGGTGTCGGTGAGCGGCGACCCGGCCGACCAGCGCCGCACGCTGGTGGCCATCACGGCCGCCGGGCAGGCCAAGGTGCTGCCCCTGATCGAGCTGGCGCGCACACACGAAACGGCCATGCTGGCCGGCTTCACCCCGGCCGAGGTGCGCCGCCTGAAAGAGCAGCTGCAGCGCCTGGCGCGGGTGACCTGAACAGCGCGCGCCGGCTCTGACCTGGCCCCCGCCACCGCCACCGCCCCAGCCCGGGCGACGTGCGACGTGCAACGTGCAACACGCGACGGCTGCGCGACACGGCCCGCCGCCGCTCTCCCCCGACAATCCCCACCCTATGACCACCGCCATCCAGCGCAAGACGCACCTCGACACCCTGGCCATCACGCTGCTCATCGCCTGCTGCGCGTTCTGGGGCTTCCAGCAGATCCTGATCAAGTTCGCCTCGCGCGAGATCCCGCCGCTGTGGCAGGCCTCCATCCGCATGTGGGGCGCCACCGCCCTGCTCTGGCTGTGGTGCCAGTACCGCGGCGTGGCGCTGTTCAAGCGCGACGGCACGCTCGCGGGCGGCCTGCTGGTGGGCCTGCTGTTCGCCGGCGAGTTCTGCTTCATCTACCTCGGGCTCACGCACACCAGCGCCTCGCGCCTCACGGTGTTTCTCTACACCAGCCCCTTCTGGGTGGCGTTGCTGCTGCCGCGCTTCGTGGCGGCCGAGGGCCTGCGGCGCATCCAGTGGATCGGGCTGTTCATCGCGTTCAGCGCGGTGGCCGTGGCCTTCAGCGAAGGCTTCATGCACAGCTCACCCGTGGTGGGCCAGTGGAAAGGCGACGCCATGGGCCTGGCCGCCGGCATGCTGTGGGGCCTGACCACGCTGGCGATCCGCACCACGAAGATCGCCACCGTGTCGGCCGAAAAATCGCTGTTCTACCAGCTCGGCGTCACCGCGGCGGTGACGCCCTGGCTCTCGCTGGCGCTGGGCGAGACCTGGGGCTTCGACTACTCGGCCCTGGCCTGGGGCTCGGTGTTCCTGCAGACCGCCGTGGGCGCCTTCGCCAGCTACCTCACCTGGATGTGGATGCTGCGCCACTACCCGGCCACGCAGATGAGCACCTTCACCTTCCTCACACCCGTGTTCGCACTGGTGTTCGGCGTGGTGCTGCTGGGCGAGCCGCTCACGCTGCAGCTGGTGCTGGCGCTGCTGGGCGTGGCGGCGGGGATTGTGCTGGTGAGCCGCCGGTAGCACGGCGACCGGCGACCGGCGACCGGCCTCACTTTTTCTTCAAGCTCAGCTCTTCTTCGCCAGCCCCAGCCGCTCGATGGTGGCCTTCTCGTTGCGGAAGGTGCGCTCGGCGTAGGCCGTGTACTCCGCCGTGCTCATGTAGATGCTGGGCATGTAGAACTTGTCGAGCGTGGCCTGCACCGCCGGGTCTTCCAGGGTCTTGCGGAAGGCGTCGTGCAGCACGCGCACCACGGCCGGGTCCATGTTCTTGGGGCCGCCGATGCCGAAGGGCGACTCGGTGATGGTGTCCCAGCCGCTTTCCTTGACCGTGGGCACGTTCGGGAACGCCTTGTTGCGCTGGCTGCCCAGCGTGGCGAGCAGGCGCAGCTTGCCGCTCTGCACATGGGGTGCGAACTCGGTGGTGCCGCTCATGACGCGGATGTGGCCACCCAGGATGGCGTTCATGATCTCGGCCGATCCCTTGAAGGGGATCGGGTTGAGCTGGATGCCAGCCTTGGTGCTGAACTCCTCGATGGCCAGGTGGGGCGTGGTGCCGGTGCCGGTGTGGCCGTATTCGAGCTTGCCCGGGTTGGCCTTGGCAAAAGCCACCATTTCCTGGATGGTCTGGAAGGGCGCATCCGCCGTGCAGGCGATGCCGAACGTGTAGCCGGTGAGGCAGACGATGTGGGTGATGTCCTTGACCGGGTCGAAGGGCATGTTCTGCATGTGCGGCAGGCGGTAGATGCCCAGCGGCAGCTGGGTCAGCGTGTAGCCGTCGGGCCGGGCGTTGACCATGGCGCCGGCGCCCAGCGTGCCACCCACGCCGGGCTTGTTGTCGATGACGATGGGCACGCCCAGGATCTTGGACGCGCTCTCGCCGAAGGCACGCATCACGCCGTCGCTGCTGCCGCCGGCGGGCCAGGGCGCGATCAGGGTGATGGGCCGCGACGGAAAACGGTCTTGCGCCAGGGCGCCGGACGGCAGGATGGCGGGCGCGGTAACGACGGCGGCGGCCGCGGTCAGCAGCTGGCGACGGTTGAAGCGGGCGGTGAAATCGGTCATGGGGAGGGCTCCTCTGGGCTGGACGTGGGGGCGGTGCCGGGGCGGCACCCGCGGACACACCTTAGCCGCTCGTGGCAGACGGGGGAAGAGAAGCAGCCCTTATGGTCGAGCACAAAAGGTCGCGCCGGTGACTGGCCGTCAGGCGCTGGCAGGCGAATCGCCGCGGCGGGTCTCGGCAAAGCGCACGTACCAGTCCAGGCACCCCGGGTTGGCCATGGCCTCGCGGTTGATCACCTTGTCCAGCGGCTGGCCCAGCAGCAGTTTCTTGATCGGCAGTTCCTGCTTCTTGCCCGACAGGGTGCGCGGGATCTCGTCCACCTGGAACACCGCGTTGGGCAGGAAGCGAGGGGACAAGGCGGTGCGGATGGCGCCGTTGATCTTGGCGGTCATCGCCTCGTCCAGGGTGAGACCGGCGCGCAGCACCACGAACAGCGGCATGTAGCTCTCGCGGCCCAGGTATTCCAGGTCGACCACCATGCTGTCGATCACCTCGGGCAGGGCTTCGACCGCGCTGTAGAGCTCGCTGGTGCCCATGCGCAGGCCGTGGCGGTTGATGGTGGCATCCGAGCGGCCGTAGATGACGCAAGAACCGTCGGGGAAGATGCGCAGCCAGTCGCCGTGGCGCCAGACGGCGCCGGCCTCGGCAGGGAGGTCACCGCCACCAGGCTGTCTGCCATGGCCGGGCGGGAAGGTGTCGAAATAGCTGCCGATCAGGCGCCGGTTGCCGGCGTCGCCCACGAAGTACAGCGGCATGGACGGAATGGGCTGCGCGCAGACCAGTTCGCCCACGGCGTCGATCACCGCCCGGCCCTGCTCGTCCCATGACTCGACCGCGCAGCCCATCAGCCGGCACTGCATGCGGCCGGGGGTCTGTGGCAGTTCACGGTTGCCGCCGATGAAGGCGCCGGCGAAGTCGGTGCCGCCAGAGATGTTGCACCACCAGATGTCTTGCTGAGGGTCGGCGGGGACCACCACACCCCGTTCGGGCCGAGCCTGACCTTCGACAAGCTCAG
>JAGXRS010000045.1 GCA_018335615.1 Hydrogenophaga sp.
TCGAACTGGCTGGTGACCGCGCGCAAGCAGAACACCGTCGCGGTGATGATGACGCAATACGCAAGCCAGCTCGAGCGCACCCGGACCGGCAAGACCATCATCGAGGCGGTGCCGACGCAGATCCTGCTCCCCAATATCCGCGCGCAGCCTGCGGACTACTCCATGCTGAACCTCACGGAGAAGGAGCTCGACGTCCTTCTCAACACGGGCAGCAACAGCCGCCTCGCACTGATCCGCGACGATCAGGGCTCAATCGTCGTCGATGCCGATCTGAGCGCCCTTGGGCCCAATCTCACGATCCTTGGCGGCATGGAAAAGGGCGAAGCGCTTGTCGGCGCCGATTACCGCGACCGCCCCGACTTCTGGAGGCTTTCATGATCCGTATTCTTATCGCTTTGGCTGCGCTCGGCGCGCTGGCCTCCTGCACCCAGTATCGGGAGCCGCAGGCCAATTGCTTTTCCTTTCTCGCCTCGACGGCAGCGACAGCCCAGGATTGCCACTTCACGCCCCTTGGCACCCCGGAGGGCGACATTGAAGTCTAACCTGCCTCAAATCCTCGCGTTTTGCCTGCTGCCCGGTCTCAGCTTCGCCCAAGGCGTGCCGACCAATGACAGTGGGCTGACCGCGCGTGACATCGTCGAGACCGGCGATCGCGAGGCAGACTTAGCTGTTCAGGGCGACAAGCTTGCAGTGCGCGAACTCATCGCCGAGATCGAACGGGAGCAGCTGGAAACCCTCCGACGCATCCTCGATGCCCAGACCAGCTTCGGCGGTCAGGGCCTGCCCGCCATGGTCTCGGGGCTGGAAAGCGGCAGCGGGGATCCCGACCGCGCCGTGGAAGCCGTCTATGGCACGGGCGAGATCGACCCCAATCCCGGCGGTGCGCAGATGTTCGGGGATGCGTCTGAGAACATCGAGCAGCTCATCATCCGGGTCGCCCAGGAGACCAGCGGCTTTGCGGGTGTTGGCCGCGCAGGGCTCTCGCCCGTCCAGTGGCGCGCGTTGCTGCAAGCGCTGATCTGGCAGGAAAGCCGGTTTACGATTGGGGCACGGTCTCCCGTCGGCGCTTATGGTCTCACCCAGATCATGCCTGGCACCGCCAGCGATCTCGGCATCAACCCGGAATATTACGACAGCCCCTATCTGCAGGTGCATGGTGGCGCGCGCTATCTCGCGACCCAGCTCAACACATTCGATGGCAACATCATCAACGCCCTCGCGGCCTATAACGCCGGACCCGGCCGGGTCTTCGAGTATGGCGGGGTCCCACCCTTCCGCGAGACCCAGCACTACGTCCAGGTTATCCCGGAGCGCTACAATCTCTATCTGAGCCGTATCGGCGGGATCGATGCGCTTGGCACGATCGATCCGGCGCTTCTCGCCAATGCCAACCTCTCGCTCACGGGTCATGGGGCGGCCTTTTATGGCAGCAACTCACCAGCCACGATCAGGCAAGCCGCTTTGCGTATTGCGGATATCGTCGAACGGATTTCCGAGACCGAGGATGTGCAGGAGAGCGTTGCGCTCAACACTTATGCCCGCGCCGAACTCGTGCGTCTCGTGGCCGCCCGCATCCGGCTTCAGGCGGCACGCACCCGCGTCCTTTCTGCCGAGGAGCTGGCCCAGGCCAGCGCCCGCATGGCCGAAGGCGCGTTCATGGATTTTACGATCAGGGAGATTGAATGATGGGACATCTGCTCTTGAGGACAGCTTTGGCCACGACACTTGGCGTTGGCTTGCAGTTCAGCGCCCTACCCCCTGCCGCAGCACAAGGTGTACCCGTCGTCGACACCCAGAATATCGCGCAAAACATCCAGCAGCTCCGGCAGATGATCGAAGACGAGATCCTGCAGAACGAGCAGCTGACGCAGCTCCGCGAACAGCTCGGCCTTCTCACGGACCAACTCGCGGAGCTGCAACGAACCTACGAGGCCCTCACCCGCCTTGCCGAGCTTCCAGAAATCATCCGGACGGAAATGGAAGATGAATTGAACGGTCTGCTCGACCAGGAGTTCGGGGACATCCTCGCCACGATTGAGGCGATCAAGACTGGGGATTTCTCGGGCCTCTCGGGCTCCGGCGCGGGGGAGATCGAAACCCAGATGGACCGGGTGCTGGCCGATCTCGGCTTCGATGAAGACACGCTCTCGGAAATGGCCACCAGCGGCAATCCCGGGGCCAACCGTGTGGCCACGCAGGCAACAACCGGCGCGCTCGTCTCAGCCGCCGCCCAGAACAGCTATGAAGATGCCGGCCAATCGCTCGAGCGGGTCGACCGCCTTGTCGCGCTCATCGACGACATGGAAGAGCTCAAGCAAAGCGTCGATCTCAACACGCGCGTGACAGCTGAATTGGCCATCGCCCTCGTGGCGATGTGGCAGCTGGAAGCGATTCAAACCGTGGGCGATGGCACCGGCGGCGTGATCGATGCCGCCACCATCGCCGAAGAGCAGCGCTTCATGGATTTCACCTTGCCGGACCTGCGGGCCGAGTAATCGCGGGGGCATGAATGGTGGCGACTGAACAAGAAATCATCGAGGAAGAACTGGTCTACGGTGCCCTGCGCCGCGAACGGCTCTGGCAACGCCTTGGCCTGATGGGCCTTGTCTTCGGCATCATCGGTTGTCTGAGTGCCGCGGCTGTCTCGATCCTCGATGTCGACCCGCCCCCCGTCGTTGTCCCCTATGATCCCGCCACCGGCTTTGCACTCCCCGAAGCCTCGGTGGGCGCTTCCTCGGTGACTGCCAACCAGGCGATCATCGAGGCGGAGGTCTTCCGCTACGTGACCGACCGCGAGGTCTACAACCAGCTCGACAACGATCTGCGCATCCGCAGCGTCCTGCGCCGCTCGGACGGGGCCGCCGAGAGCGGGCTGCGCCAGATCTGGAACAGCGCAAATGAGAACTATCCACCGACCGTCTATGGCCCCAATGCCAGGCTCGACGTGGAAATCCTCAGCATCAACCGGATCGGAACCAACCGCGCCACCGTGCGCCTGCGCAAGCGTCTGACATCGTTGGGCGGCACCCAGACCGGGCTCTTCACCGCCACGCTTCTCTTCGAGTTCCGTCCCGAGACCCGCCGGTCCATCGATGAGGTCTGGACCAACCCCTTCGGCT
>JAGXRS010000046.1 GCA_018335615.1 Hydrogenophaga sp.
CCCGCATCCCGCCCCATCACGGCCTGATCAATACCCGGCTGATCTGCCACCTGCCGCTGATCGTCCCGTCGGGCTGCCGTTTCCGCGTTGGCAATGATGTGCGGGACTGGCGCGAGGGCGAGGCCTGGGCCTTCGACGACACCATCGAGCACGAGGCCGCCAATGACAGCCGCGAGGACCGGACCATCCTGATCTTCGATGTCTGGAAGCCGGAAATGACCGAAGATGAACGCGCCCTCGTCTCGGCCCTGTTCCAGGCGGTCGACGCCTATGGCGCCGGGGGCCAGGCCTGGGGGGTCTAGACGGGCGTCCGCCTCAGGCGGCGGCGAAGACGCTGCGGAACAGGGTCGCGCCGTCGGCGGAGCCGAGTTCGTCTTCAAAGGCCCGGTCGGGGTGGGGCATCATCCCCAGTACATTGCCGCGGACGTTCTGCAGTCCGGCGATGTCGGCCACGGAACCGTTGGGATTGTCGACATAGCGGAACACGACCTGACCCTCACCCTCGATCCGGGCCAGGGTTTCGGCGTCGGCGAAATAATTTCCGTCGCCATTGCCCTGGGTCATGACCACCTCGCGCTGGCCCTGATAGCCGGCGGTGAACCGGGTCTGACCGTTGGTCACCTCCAGGGTGATGGGCTTGCAGACATATTTCAGCCCGGCGTTCTTCAGCAGGGCGCCCGGCAGCATCCCGGCCTCGCACAGGATCTGGAAGCCGTTACAGATGCCCAGCACCGCCACGCCGTCGTCGGCGGCCTTTTTCACCGCCTGCATGACCGGCGACTGCGCCGCCATGGCCCCGCAGCGCAGATAGTCGCCATAGGAAAAGCCGCCCGGCAGGACGATCAGGTCCAGGCCCGACGGCAGTTCCGTCTCCTGGTGCCAGACCATCTCCACCCGCTCGCCGGTGGAGCGTTCGACGGCGACCTTGCAGTCGCGGTCGCAGTTGGATCCGGGGAAGACGATGACGGCTGCGCTCATGGCGCGGGCGTTTAGCAGGGTTCGCGACCGATGTCAGTGCGCGGGTTCGACGAGTCCGAGCCGAATTTCGATACGGCCTGTGCGGTCCTCGATATGGCTGAGCTTCGAGTAAATCACGCTGAAGTCCTGCTGGATGGCCAGCTGATGGCCCCGAATAGCCTGGAGCTCCAGCTTAACTTCATCCAGCTTGCCGTCCATGCGGACCAATCGAACCTGCATGGACTTCAGGAGCTCGCACATCAGCTCGTTGGTCACCTCCACCCTGCCCCCAGGCTGGCAGATATCGGCGTCGCCTCCGACTCAGCCCCGGTTCTGGTAAACACCGGTGATCGAGGCCCGCGCCAGCGTATGGAAATGCAGGTTGAAGCCGAACACGGCGCCCGAATTGTCCGGCGTCACTTCCAGCCGCTCCGTGTCGACGGCGAAAACCGTGAAGATGTAGCGGTGCGGGCTGTGTCCGGGCGGGGGCGCGGCGCCGCCGAAGCCGGGCTCGCCGAAATCGGTCCGCCCCTCGACGGCGCCCGTCGGCAGGCCATCTGACGAGGCCCCTTCGGCCAGTTCCGTCACATCGGCCGGGATGTTGGCGACAGTCCAGTGCCAGAAGCCCGAACCTGTCGGCGCATCGGGGTCGTAGCAGGTGATCGCGAAGCTCTTCGTGCCCTCGGGCGCGCCGGACCAGCTGAGCTGCGGTGACCGGTTGCCCTTCGCCTGAACCTGCGCGTCCGGCAGGACTCCGCCGTCGGTGAAGCCTGTGGATGTGACGGTGAAGGTCATGGATCGCTCCTGGCTGGGGGTGTTGTTTGATCCCGGTGCGAGGGCGCGGCTGGCGTCACCGGTGCGCCGCACCCTTGGCCGCAGGCGTGAAGGCCGTCTCATCGGTCAGCCCGCCCGCGAGGGCCGTCGCGAAGATCAACACGCAGACCACAACGAAGGCCAGGACCGAGAATTGCAGAAACCGCTTCACGCGACCTCGATGCGGTAGCTTTCGATCACGGTGTTGGCGAGCAGCTTCTCGCACATGGTCTTCGCCTCGGCGGCGGGATCGTCCACCCCGTCAAGATCGAATTCGATCAGCTTGCCGACACGAGCGTTGGATGCGCCGGCCCAGCCCAGACCGTGCAGGGCGCCCTCGACGGCCTTGCCCTGGACGTCCAGCACGCCGGGCTTGAGGAAGACGTGAACCTTGACCCTCGCCATCAGTGCAGTCCCCCCTGAATCACGGTCGGCATGTCCTTCATGATGCCGAGGCGGCGGGCCACCTCGGTATAGCTTTCGATGACACTGCCCAGATCGCGGCGGAAGCGGTCCTTGTCCAGCTTCTCGCCCGTGGCAGTGTCCCACAGGCGGCAGGAATCGGGGCTGATCTCGTCGGCCAGGATGACCCGGCTGAAGTCATTCTCCCACACCCGGCCGAACTCGATCTTGAAGTCCACCAGGGTTATGCCGACAGCGCCGAACATGCCCGACAGATAGTCGTTGACCCGCACCGTCATCGCCAGGATGTCGTCCAGCTCCTGGGTCGTGGCCCAGTTGAAGGCGGTGATATGCTCTTCGGTGACCATCGGGTCGTTGAGCTCGTCCTTCTTGAGGTAGAACTCGATAATCGAGCGGGGCAGGGGCGTGCCTTCGTCTATGCCGAGGCGCTGGCTCATCGAGCCGGCGACGACGTTGCGGCAGACGACCTCCAGCGGGATGATCTCGACCTCGCGGATCAGCTGTTCGCGAAGGTTCAGCCGCTTGATGAAGTGGTTGGTCACGCCGATGCCGTTCAGACGCGCCATAATGTATTCGCTGATGCGGTTGTTGATGACGCCCTTGCCTTCCAGCTGGGCCTTTTTCTCGCCGTTGAAGGCGGTCGCATCGTCCTTGAAATACTGGATCAGCGTGCCGGGCTCGGGTCCTTCATAGAGGATCTTGGCCTTGCCCTCGTACAGCTTCTTGCGCTTGACGTTCATCATCGGGAGTCCGGGCGGGGCCGCGCGGGAAACGAAAATCGCGCGGCCAGAGCGGAGCTCTGGGCGGCGCGATCCGGAATCGGGCGGGCGGGAAAAAGTCGCGCAAACCCTTAGCGGATGCGGCGCCGCGACACAAACCGGCGGCGTCGGACGGAGCCTCGGGTCACGCCGTCGCAACTGCACGGGTTCCAGTTGCGTTCGGCCATGGGGCGGCTATAGACCACCTCGACCGCGGCCTCGGGCCGCCTGACGGAGCCGCGCGACGCCCATGACGACCTTCGACGATCGGGAAAAGGGCTTCGAGTCCAAATACGCCCTCGATCAGGCCCAGGAGTTCAAGGCGACCGCCCGGCGCAACAAGCTGCTGGGCCTGTGGGCCGCCGAAAAGATGGGCCTGAACGCCGATCGCGCCGACGAATACGGCCGCGCCATCGTCAAGGCTGATTTCGAACAGCCCGGCGAGGAAGACGTCTACCGCAAGATCGCCCAGGACCTCGAGGGCGCCGGCCTGACCGTTTCGGAGGGCGAAATCCGCCGCAAGATGGACGAGCTGTCGTCGGTCGCGCGCGAGCAGATCCGCAACGACGAATAGTCCGCGCCGCATCGTCCCCAAAGAAAAAGGGCCGCTCCATCGCTGGAGCGGCCCTTCTCGTATCCGGTGTGAACCGGATTAGTTGGGCATAGCCACAGTGTCGATGGCGTGGATGATGCCGTTCGAAGCGGCGACATCGGCCTGGACGACGCGCGAGACGCCGCCGTTCTCGTCCGTCAGGGTGACGGCGCCGTCAACGACGCGGGCGGTCAGGACACCGCCTTCGACGGTGGTCAGGGCGGCGCTGCCGCCGCCGTCCGTGATCTGCTGCGTCAGGGTCGCGGCGTCCACGCGGCCCGGGACCACATGATAGGTCAGGATCTTGGTCAGATCGGCCTTGCCGGCGGGCGACAGCAGGGTGTCACGCGTGGCGGCGGGGACCTTTTCAAAGGCGGCGTTGGTCGGGGCGAAGACCGTGAACGGTCCGGCGCCGCCGAGCGTACCGCCCAGATCGGCCGCGGTGACCGCGGTGACCAGGGTGCTGAAGTCGGCATTGCCCTGGGCGACCTCGACGACCGTGCCGCTGGCGGCCTCGGCGGGGGCCATGGCGCTGGTGTCGGTCGCCGTGGCGTCAGCCGGGGCGGCTTCTTCATTGTTGCCGCAGGCGGCGAGAGCCAGCATGGCCGCGATCGATACGCCGGCGAGGGTGGTGGTGCGGGTGATCTTCATGGAACTTCTCTCCTGAGCGACCGCCATAGCTGCGGTTCGGAGAGATGTACTGATGGGCGGCGAAAAGGATGCAAAACCGGTCACGTTTTCGAGCGCGACACGTGATCGCACCCCCGTCAGCGGTCGCGCACAAACTCGGCCAGCACCGCCCAGGCCAGGACCTTGTCCGCCAGCGGCCGGGTGTAGGCGGGGCTGGAGGACGGCAGATCGATCAGGTCGAGCGCTGTCCGCCCGGCCAGACTGCGGCGACCGAGGC
>JAGXRS010000047.1 GCA_018335615.1 Hydrogenophaga sp.
CCCCGCCGCTGGCAGCGACTCGGCGGGCTCGAAAATGTGGCGGATGCGCCCGCTCAGGCCCAGCCGCTTCAGGCCGGCGGCGGCCAGCACGATGGCGTGGTAATGGCCCTCGTCCAGCTTGCGCAGGCGCGTGTCCAGGTTGCCGCGCAGCGGCTCGATGCGCACGTCCGCTCGACCCAGCGCGTCCAGCGCCTCGCGCAGCAGCACCAGGCGGCGCAGGCTGGAGGTACCCACCACGGCATGGGCCGGCAGTTCAGCCAGCGTGCTGCACACCGGCGACACCCAGGCGTCGCGCGGATCCTCGCGCTCCATCACACAGGCCAGCGCGAAGCCTTCCGGCAAGTCCATCGGCACGTCCTTGAGCGAGTGCACGGCAATGTCAGCGCGCCCCTCTTCCAGTGCGACTTCCAGTTCCTTGACGAACAGGCCCTTGCCGCCCACCTTGGACAGGCTGCGGTCCAGGATCTGGTCGCCTTTGGTGGTCATGCCCAAGAGGCTGACGCGGTGGCCCAGCTGCTCCAGCAGGGTTTTGACGTGCTCGGCCTGCCACATGGCCAGCCGGCTTTCCCGCGTGGCGATGGTGATGGACAGGGGAGAAAAAAAGCTTGAAATGGACACGGCAATCGATCAAAAAAAGACCCGATCCAGCCAGGCGTTTGGGTACCCGCCTGGTAACTGGAAGAGCAAATTGGGATGCTAGCATGCCCCTTGAGTCCGTCAGCCTCTCCGCCCGCCCCCCAGCTTTCACCCAGCACGCCCACATGAGCCGATCGCCCGCCCACACCACTTCGCCTGCCCTGGCGCCCCGTACCCCAGCGCGTTCACCGCGTGCCAGCGCGCCGCCCGAGACCGACAAGGACCAGCCGCTGATCGACGACATCCGCCTGCTCGGGCGCATCCTGGGCGACGTGATCCGCGAGCAGGAAGGCCCCGCCGCCTTCGAGCTGATCGAGCAGATCCGCCAGCTCTCGGTGGCCTTTCGCCGGCACGATGACCAGTCGGCCGACAAGGCCTTGAAGAAGCTGCTCAAGGGGCTCAGCGGCGACCAGACGGTGAGCGTCATCCGTGCCTTCACCTATTTCAGCCACCTGGCGAACCTGGCCGAAGACCGGCACCACATCCGCCGCCGCGCGGTGCACGAACGCGCCGGCGATCTTCAGGAAGGCAGCCTGGCGCTGACCCTGCAGCGCCTGCAGAAAGCCGGCATCGAACCGGCCCGGGTGGTGCAGACGCTGGCGCAGAGCCACATCTCGCCGGTGCTCACCGCGCACCCCACCGAGGTGCAGCGCAAGAGCATCCTGGACGCCGAGCGCGCCATCGCCCGCCTGCTGAGCGAGCGCGACGGCCGCGAGCCGATGCTGCCGCGCGAGCAGGCCGAACTGGAAGCCCAGCTGCGCGCCCGGGTCACGCAGCTCTGGCAGACGCGGCTGCTGCGCTTCACCAAGCTCACCGTGGCCGACGAGATCGAGAACGCGCTGAGCTACTACGAATCCACCTTCCTGTCGCAAATTCCCCGCCTCTACCGCACGCTGGAAGAAGGCCTGAGCGCGCCCGACACCCCCGCCACGCCCGTGGCCAGCTTCCTGCGCATGGGCCAGTGGATCGGCGGCGACCGCGACGGCAACCCGAACGTGACCGCGGCCACGCTCCAGCTGGCCCTGCACAGCCAGGCCGACATGGTGCTGCGCCACCACCTGACCCAGCTGCACCTGCTGGGCGCCGAGCTGTCGGTTTCGGCCATGCTCGCCCGCGTCAGCCCGGCCATGCAGGCATTGGCCGAGCGCTCGCCCGACACCAACGCCCACCGCCAGGACGAACCCTACCGCCGCGCCCTCACCGGCATGTACGCCCGCTTGGCCGCCACCCTGCACGCGCTCACCGGCGGCGAAGCGGCGCGCCATGCCGTGGCGCCACAAGACCCCTACCGCGAGGCCGGCGAACTGCTGGCCGACCTGCGAACCATCGAGGCCTCGCTCATGGCCCACCACGGCGCGGCACTGGCCCGAGCCCGGCTGCAGCCGCTGATCCGCGCAGTGGAGGTGTTCGGCTTTCACCTGGCCACCGTCGACCTGCGCCAGAGTTCGGACAAGCACGAGGAAGTCGTGGCCGAGCTGCTGGCCACCGCACGCATCGAGCCCGGCTACAGCGCGCTGAATGAACCGGCCAAACGCGCCGTGCTGCTGCGCCAGCTCAACGACGCACGCCCGCTGCGCGTGCCCGGCGCCACCTATTCCGACCACACCGTGGGCGAACTGGCCATCTTCGAGACCGCGCGCCAGGGGCGCAAGCGCTTCGGCACCCATGCCATCCGCCACGCCATCATCAGCCACACGGAAACGGTGAGCGATCTGCTGGAGGTGCTGCTGCTGCAGAAAGAAGCGGGCCTGATGCGCGGCCTGCTGGCGGAAGATGCCATGGCTGACCTGATCGTCGTGCCCCTCTTCGAGACCATCGAAGACCTGCGCAACGCCGCGCCCATCATGCGCGAGTACTACGCCCTGCCGGGCGTGCGCGCCATGGTGCAGCGCGGCCGGGCGGACGGCTACAGCGAGCAGGACATCATGCTCGGCTACTCCGACAGCAACAAGGACGGCGGCATCTTCACCAGCAACTGGGAGTTGTACCGCGCCGAGATCGCCCTGGTCGAACTGTTCGACGCGCTGAACCAGAACACGGACAAAGCCATCCAGCTGCGCATGTTCCACGGCCGCGGCGGCACCGTGGGCCGTGGCGGTGGCCCGAGCTACCAGGCCATCCTGGCCCAGCCGCCCGGCACCGTGCGCGGCCAGATCCGCCTGACCGAGCAGGGCGAGGTGATCGGCTCCAAGTACGCCAACCCCGAGATCGGCCGGCGCAACCTGGAAACCCTGGTGGCCGCCACGCTGGAGGCCACCCTGCTGCAGCCCACGCGCAACGCACCGCCCGCCTTCCTGCAGGCGGCCGACGCGCTGTCCACGCACAGCATGGCGGCCTACCGGGCGCTGGTGTACGACACCCCGCGCTTCGCCGACTATTTCTTTGCCGCCACGCCCATCCGGGAAATCGCCGAACTCAACATCGGCTCACGCCCGGCCTCGCGCAAGGCCACGCAGCAGATCGAAGACCTGCGTGCGATCCCCTGGGGCTTCAGCTGGGGCCAGTGCCGCCTCACGCTGCCCGGCTGGTACGGCTTTGGCTCGGCGGTGCAGGCCTTCCTCAACCAGAACGGCCCGGATGGTGTGGATAAACAGACCGCGCTGCTGCAGAAAATGGTGAAGCAGTGGCCCTTCTTCAGCACCCTGCTCTCCAACATGGACATGGTGCTGGCCAAGAGCGATCTGGCTCTGGCCTCGCGCTATGCCGAGCTGGTGGAAGACAAGAAGCTGCGCCGCCAGGTGTTCAGCGCCATCGAGGCCGAGTGGCAACGTACCACGGAGGCACTCGCGCTCATCACCGGCGAGGCGCAGCGGCTGGTGAACAACGCCGCGCTGCAGCGCTCGATCAACCACCGCTTTCCCTACATCGACCCGCTGCACCACCTGCAGGTGGAACTGGTGCGGCGCTACCGCGCCGGTGAGAACCAGGCCGACCGCGACGAAAAGGTGCGCCGCGGCATCCACATCTCGATCAACGGCATCGCCGCCGGGCTGCGGAACACGGGCTGACCTCCGCACCGCCTGTGGTGTCGCCCCCCCTGGAGTGGACAACTCCTGCGGCCGGGCGAGCTCGGTGGCGCGTCATTGCGGGCCGGTGTCACCGCGGCCGATACGGATGTCGCATGGCGGATCGCCGCTGGCTGGCCTTCAAACCTAAAATGATCGCGTGACCCATATCCTGAACGCCGACCTCCACTGCCATTCCGTTGTCTCTGACGGCACCCTCACACCGGAGGTGCTGGCGCAGCGCGCCAAGGACAACGGGGTGGAACTCTGGGCCCTCACCGACCACGACGAGATCGGCGGGCAGGCGCGCGCCATGGCCGCTGCCCGAGCGGTGGGCCTGCCCTACCTCACCGGCGCCGAAATCTCGGTGACCTTTGCCGGCACCACGGTGCACATTGTCGGCCTGGGCATGGACCCCGAGCACCCTGCCCTGGTGCAGGGCCTGCGCGCCACGCGCGGCGGGCGCGAACAGCGGGCACGCGAAATGAGCGCCGACCTGGCGCGCGTGGGCATTCCCGGCGTGTACGAGGGCGCCCTGAAATACGTGGACAACCCCGAACTGATCTCCCGCACGCACTTCGCGCGCTACCTCGTGGAGGCCGGCGTCTGCCGCGACACCAACGAGGTCTTCCGCAAGTTCATCACCGAAGGCAAGCCCGGCTTCGTGCCGCACCGCTGGGCCACGCTGGGCGATGCGGTGAACTGGATCACGCAATCCGGTGGTATGGCGGTGATCGCCCATCCGGGCCGCTACAAGCTGACGCCGAACGAAGAGTTCGCGCTGTTCACCGAGTTCAAGGCGCATGGCGGCCAGGGCGTGGAGGTCGTCACGGGTGCCCACGGTCCGGCCGACTATGTGAAGTACGCCGATTTCTGCCGCGAGTTCGGCCTGGTGGGCTCGCGGGGCAGCGACTTCCACAGCCCTGAAGAAAGCCACACCGACCTGGGCAAGCTGCCCGACCTGCCCGGCAGTGTCACGCCGGTGTGGGACGTTCTGCAGTCGCGTATCCACTGATGCCCCGATCCGTCGACCGTTCCCGGGCCATGCTCGGGATTGCGTGCCTTGTGGCGGCGACCGCCTGTTTCGCGGTACTTGACACAACCGTGAAGGTGGTCGGGGCGTTCATCTCGGTGCTGGTCGCGGTGTGGTTCCGCTATGTGTTCCAGGCGGTGGCGGTCACGGCTTTCATGCTCCCCATGCGCGGGCGAGCCCTGCTGCACACCCGCCATCCCAGGCTGCAGGTGCTGCGCGGTGTCCTGCTGCTCACGGTGAGCGGGTTGTCTTTCGTGGCCGTGCAGTTCATGCCCGTCGGTGAGTTCACCGCCATCGTCATGATCACCCCGCTGGTGGTCACGCTGCTGGCCGCCGTGTTCCTGAAGGAGCGGGTGCCGCCACTGCGCTGGGCGCTCGTGGCCGGCGGATTTGCCGGCGCACTGATGGTGGTGCGTCCGGGCGGCGCCGTGGTCGGGTGGGCCAGCCTGCTGGCGCTCATGATGGTGTTCACCTACGCGGGCTTCCAGATCCTGACCAGCCGCATGGCGCGCACCGAGGACCCGCTCACCATGCATTTCTACACCGGCTGGGTGGGCGCGCTGCTGTCCACGGCGGTGCTGCCGCTGGTGTGGCAAGCGGTACCCGACGCCCGCACCTTCGCGCTGCTGTGCCTGATCGGCCTCATGGGCACGGTGGGGCACTTCCTGCTGATCCTGGCGTTTGCGCGCACACCAGCGTCCACCCTCACGCCCTATCTGTACGTGCAGATCGGCTTTGCCATGCTCTGCGGCTGGCTGGTGTTCGACCATGTGCCCGGCCTGCTGGAATCCACCGGCATCGCGCTGATCGTGCTGTGCGGCGCCACCGCCAGCTGGTTGACGGCGCGGGAAAACCGGCGGCCGGCGCCCGCAGCGCAAACCTGAACGATGGCCCGCGCTCAGCGCTGCGCCTTGAGCACCTCATAAGCATCTCCGACGCGCCGGAACGCGCCCTCCGCCAGCTTCTGCACCAGCGGCGACACATGGCCCAGCCGATCGGGGTGGTACTGCTGCAGCAAGGAACGCCGGACCCGCTCCACCTCGGTCCATCCGCACCCGGGCTGCAGGCCCAGCACCGCCCAGGCCTCTTCCACGTCCATGTTGCCGTCCGCCGATTCGACGCCCTCGTCCTCCGGCGGCGGCTCGTCTTCCACGCGTTTCTGCTGCTGCACCACGCACACCGACGCCTGCCAGTGCACGTGGTATTCGGTCTGGCAGGCGGGG
>JAGXRS010000048.1 GCA_018335615.1 Hydrogenophaga sp.
GCGGGCCTGGATTACCTGGTGCTGGCCATGGCCGACGGTCGCGTCCTCGCCGCCAACACGCCGGTACCCGCCGGCACGCGCCTGCCCGACTCGTTCGTGATCCGCCAGGCCACCATCGGCGTGGCCAACTCGGCGTACGAGGTGTTCGATGCGCAGAACCTGGCCGCCTTTTCCACCACGTTCCCCGAAAGCGCCCGGGTCGCGCTGCGCCAGGGCCGCGACGAGGCACGGCAGAACGAGACGCGCGGCTTGCTGATCAATGCCGGCGCCCATTTCCCGCTGGGCGTGGACACACCCGACGCCATCCTGCTCGGCGGCGTGCTGCTCAACCGCAACAGCTCGCTCATCGAGCACATGCGGGAAATCATCTACCCCTTGGGCTCGCTGCCGGACGATGCGGAAGGCATCACCTCGATCGCGCTGGGCAACGTGCACGTGACCATGAGCCACCAGCGGCCGCAGGACCACCAGGTGCCGGGCACGCTGGTGAACCGGGACGCCGTCGAGGCGGTGCTGGAGCACGGCCAGCTCTGGCACAGCGAGCTGGTACTGGACGGCGTCGAACACCTCGCGGCCTATGAGGCCATCGTCAACGGCGACGGGCAGCGGGTGGGCATGCTGGGCGTGGCGTTCCCCTATGCCCCGTACCAGAACAGCGTCCACCTGCTGATGTGGATGGTCGCGGCGGTGCTGGCGCTGACCATGCTCGCGATCTCGCTGGCGTTTCTGTCGGCTGGCCGGCAGATCACCCAGCGGCTGGCCGACATCGTGCGCACCATGTCGGCGGTGCGCAAGGGCGACCGGGACCAACGCGTGTCCTGCACCAGCCGGCGCGATGAACTGGAGCAACTGGCGCGGCACTTCAACGTGCTGCTCGACACCATCGCCGACCAGGATGAGGCGCAGCGCCATGCGCAACAGATGATCGCCGACGAGGCCTCCCGGCGGCGTGCCCTGTTCGAGCACGAGCGCGACGGCGTGGTCATCCTCAATGCCGATGGCTCGGTGTTCGAAGCCAACCCCAAGAGCGTGGCCATGCTGGGTTACACCCCGGACGAGATGCTGCGCCTGCACGTGAGCGACTGGGACGCCCACTACAGCCCGGCCGAGGTGCGCGCCATCATCCAGACCACGGGCCCGGCCGGCACGTTCCTGCAGACGGTGCACCGCCGCAAGGACGGCAGCACCTACGACGCCGAGGTGTCGATCAGCCTGGCCGAGTGGGGCGACAAGACCTTCGTGTTCCTGCTGCAGCGTGACATCTCGGAACGCAAGGCGGTGGAGGCCGAACTGGAGGACTACCGCCAGGACCTCGAACTGCTGGTGGGTCAGCGCACCCAGGAGCTCTTCGACCGCTCCGAACAGCTCAACACCATCTTCGCCCTGAGCCCGGACGGGTTCGTTTCCTTCAACCATGGCCAGCAGGTGAACTTTGCCAACGAGGCCTTCCTGCGCATGACGGGGCTGTCGTCGGCCGACGTGGTGGGCCTGAACGAATCGGCGTTCGCGGCCCGCATGGGCGCGCTGTGCCGCAGCGCAGACGACTTCCCCGACATCGCCACCCTGCGCAAGGAACAGCAAAGCCAGGGCGCCGCCACGCCCGCCAACCGCGAGAAGGCGCCACGCCGGCGGCTGCTGGAGCTGACCGGCGCGGGCAACCGCATGCTGGAGCTGGATGTGCGGGTGTCCGGCTCGGCGAACGTGTCGCTGGTGCTGTATTTCCGCGACGTCACGCACGAAACCGAGGTGGACCGCATGAAGAGCGAGTTCCTCTCCACCGCGGCCCACGAACTGCGCACGCCCATGGCCAGCATCTACGGCTTCTCGGAGCTGCTGCTGATGCGCAACTTCAGCGAAGACAAACGGCGCGACCTGCTGGAAACGATCTCCCGTCAGGCCACGCGCATGTCCACCATCATCGACGAGCTGCTGGACCTGGCCCGCATCGAAGCGCGCCAGGGCAAGGACTTCGTGCTGGAGCCCCTGGCCGTGCCCGCGCTGGTGCAACAGGTGCTGACCGACTACAACCCGCCCGACGGCCGGCCCCAGCCCGTGCTGCAGGGCACGGCGGCACCGTTGCAGGTGCGGGCCGACCGCGACAAGCTGCAGCAGGCGGTGCTCAACGTGTTGTCCAACGCCTACAAATACTCACCGGGCAGCGATGCGGTGCAGGTGCGCTGCGTGCTGGACGCCGCCACCCGCCGCGCCGGCATCGAAATACGCGACCGGGGCATGGGCATGACGCCGCAGCAGCTGGCACGCCTGTTCGAGCGTTTCTACCGCGCCGACACGTCGGGCCTCATCCCGGGCACGGGCCTGGGCATGAGCATCGTGAAGGAAATCGTGGAGCTGCACGGCGGCGAGGTGGGCGTCGCCAGCACCCAGGGCGAGGGCACCACCGTCACGCTCTGGCTGCCGCTGTGGAACGCGGCCCAGGACGGCTCCCCGGAACCGATGGCTATCGCGTGAGGCCGGCGTACAGGACCGGCAGCTTCTCGGGCAGGCGCTCCACCTTGTCCACCACCAGGTAGTGGCGCTCGCCGAAGATGCGGCGCACGTATTGGTCGGCGCGGGGGTCCAGGCTCATGCAGTAGGTGGTGACGCCTTGGCGGCCGGCGGCTTCCACGGCCTTTTTGGTGTCGTACCGCAGGTACTGCGGGTCGCGCACGTCCACGTCGGCCGGTTCGCCGTCGGTGATGACGAGCAGCAGTTTCTTGCTGCTGCGCTGCGCGGCCAGCGCGGCGGTGGCGTGTCGGATGGCGGCGCCCATGCGGGTGGAGAGCTGGCCCGTCATGCCGGCCAGGCGTGCCTTGGCGGTGTCGTCGTAGGGCTGGTGGAAGTCCTTGAAGCGCCAGTAGTTCACGTCGTGCCGGCCGTCGGAGCAGAAGCCGTGGATGGCAAACGGGTCGCCCACTTTCTGGATGGCGTCGGCCAGCAGGGCGCAGGCGGAGCGGGTGAGGTCGAGCACGGTCTGCTCCTGGCCGGCGACTTTTTCGTTGGTGGAGTGCGACAGGTCGAGCAGCACCAGCACCGAGATGTCGCGTGTCTTGCGCACGCTGCGCATCATGATGCGCGGGTCGGGCTGGCGGCCCATGCGCAGGTCGGTCAGCGAGGCGATGGCGGCGTTGAGGTCGATCTCGTCGCCGTCTTCCAGCGGGCGGATGCGCTGCACGCCTTGCGGCTGCATGGCGTCCAGGATGTGCTTCATGCGGCCGATCAGGCGCCGGTGCTCGGTGAGGATGGCGTCGATCACGGCCGGGTCGCCAGCCGTTGGGCGGCGTTCCTGCACGGTGGCCCAGGCCGGGCGTTCGAGCTGGATCAGGTGGTCCCACTCGCCGTAGTGCACGGGCGGCAGCACCGGTTCGCGCCCTTCGCTTTCGTTGAAGGACACGCCCAGGTCTTCATAGGGAAACAGCTCGGTGCCCAGCACCCAGATTTCCTGCGCGTCGTCGCCCGCGCCCTCCACTTCCAGCTCGTTCACGAATTCCATCAGGCCCACGTGCTTGCGCAGCTGCTGGGGCGGCGGGTGGCCGGCGGCGGTGCTGCGTTCGGCATCGAAGCCGTCGAAGGCCCAGAAGTAGCGGTTGTCGTCGCGATAAGGCGCGGTCTGTCGGTCGGTGCGCGGCTGGAACGGCGGGCCCTGGGTGCGTTCGCGGTAGCTGTGGGCCAGCTGCACACCGATGTCCCACGACACGGTGTTGTCGTGCGGCGCGGCGTGGATGCGCGGCAGCGCCTCGGCCAGCAGCGCGCGGCCCTGGGCAATCCACGGATGATCGTCTGCGTAGGCCGGGTCGATGAGGGCGCGGGCCAGGCGTGCCAGCCAGTCGCCCGCC
>JAGXRS010000049.1 GCA_018335615.1 Hydrogenophaga sp.
CGATTCGAGGCTGGCCTGGTTCTGGGGCAGCAGGGCACCCTGCACCAGCCGCACCTGCTCCGTGCGGGCCAGCATGGTCGCGTACGCCTCGCCCAGCGCCTCGGCCAGCCGCGTGTCGGCCGCCTGGTGGCGGGCCTCGGCGGCGGACTGCGCATGGGCCGCCTCGCGCTCCTGGGCGCGGCGGCTGGCCTGCTGCAGGGGAAGGCTGATCTCCAGCCGCAGGTCCCAGCTGTCGCGCCCACCGCGGGGGCGGTTGTTGGCGAGGGAGACGCCCAGGTCCGGGTAGCGTTCGCGCTGCGTCAGGGCGCTGCTGTGCCCGGCCGCCCGCAGCTCCGCGTGGGTCTTCCAGAGCTGGGGTGAGCGCAGGCGGGCCCGTTCGATCAGCGTGGCCATCGCGAGCGGTGCCGGCGCTGGCGGCAGCGCCTGCGGCTCGGCCAGCGGTGCGTCGGGGGAGCGGCGCAGCAGGGCGTTCAGGCGCACCCGGGCCGAGGTGCGGCTGCGCTCCAGCTCCAGCGCCTCGATGCGCAGCGCCGTGCGCTCCGCCTGCAGCATCAGCACCTCCTGCTGGGCGGCCAGGCCGCGCGCGTAGCGACTGAGCGCGAGTTCCGTGAGGCTGTCGTTGAGTGCCATGGACTCGCCGAGAATCTGCGACTGGCGGGCCGCCTGGTAATGGGCGATGTAGGCCCGCCGGATGGCCGCCTCCACCTCCAGCCGGGTCTGCAGCAGTTCGGCCTCTGACGCGGCTGCCTGCGCCTGGGCCAGCTCGCCGCGCAGGGCCCGCTTGCCGGGATAAGGCAGCATCTGCGTTGCGCGCCAGCTGGTCGTGCCCACCCGCCCCGGCAGCACGGAGGCCGAGCGGCCCGGGTTCATGGCGTTGCTCAGGTCCATCAGTTCCAGTTCGATCTGCGGATCCGGCAGGGCCGTGGCCGAGCGGGTGCGCTCCCGTGCGGCGGCGGCGTCCATCCGGCTGGCCCTCAGCGAGGGGTTGTGTTCGAGCGCATGGTCGATCAGCGCGCCCAGGTCGGCACCCAGCAGCGGCCCGGTTGAGGTTTCCCCCGCAAAGGCCACCGGGGTGCTGGCGAGCCACCAGGCAAGGGCGCAGGCGGTGGCCAGGCGTCGTGGAGAAGAGCGGGAAACAGTGGCGTTCATGGCGGCGCAGGCGTGGCCCGACTCGGGTGTGGTGTTGTGCTTGTTCTGGGCCGGCAAGAGGCCAGGTTCGGCCCTGTCCCGCCAGCGGCTGCCGTTACTGGGGCAGCTTCTCGATCTGCTTGACCACGAGCGTGCTGCCCTCCTTGTCCGCGACGAAGCGCACCTTGTCGCCGGTCGACAAGCCCTCCAGCGAGGCGCTGCCCCTCAGCTTGAAGCCCATGGTCATGGGCGGCATGTCCAGATGGGTCAGGGGCCCGTGGGCGATCGTGACGGTGCCGGACGCCGCGTTCACCCGCCGCACCACACCCTCCGAAAAGGCGGCGCTGGCTGACGGGCTGCTGGCCGACGCAGGCGTGCCGGATGACGGGTGGTGGGCGTGTCCCGCCTGAGCCAAGGCCTGGGTGCTGGTGAAGGCAAGAAGCCCGGCGAAAGCCATGGCGAGGGGGCGCTGGGTGTGCATGCTCGGTTCCTGAAACGGCGTGAAAAGGGCCGGGGCGCCGCCACCCTTTCTCAGGTGGTTGTGGCCGACACCCCATGCACAAATGGTGACAAGCGGCGACCCACAACAAGCTGACGTTCAAATGACAGTTTTGTCATCCAGAGGGCCGCCCGCTGCGGCCGCCGGCCCGGGGGTCAGGCGCCCCGGCGCAGGCGCAGCGCATTCCCGATCACCGAGGCGGAACTCAGGCTCATCGCCAACGCGGCGATCAGGGGCGACAGCAGCCAGCCCGTGAACGGGTACAGCACCCCCGCGGCCACCGGTATGCCCAGTGCGTTGTAGAGGAACGCGAACGCCAGGTTCTGCTTCATGTTGCGCACGGTGTCGACCGACAGGCCGCGCGCCGCCGCGATGCCGCGCAGATCCCCTTTGACGAGCGTCACCTGGGCGCTGTTCATGGCCACATCGGTGCCCGTGCCCATGGCCAGGCCCACGTCGGCCTTGGCCAGGGCCGGCGCGTCGTTGATGCCGTCGCCTGCCATCGCCACCACATGGCCTTCGGCCTGCAGCTGGCTCACCAGGGCCAGTTTGTCGGCGGGCGTCACCTCGGCGTGCACCTCGTCCAGGCCCAGGCGTGCACCCACCGCCCGCGCCGTGGTCCAGCCGTCACCCGTGGCCATGATGACCCGCAGGCCGGCCTGGTGCAGGGCCGCCAGGGCTTCTGGCGTGCTGGCCTTGACCGGGTCCGACACCGCGAGCAGGCCGGCCAGCCGTCCCGCCACGGCCAGGTGCATGACGCTGGCGCCCTGTTGCCGCATCGATTCCGCCTGCCCATGCAGTGCCGACACGTCCACCCCTTCGCGCTCCATCAGGCTGGTGTTGCCCAGGGCCAGCCGCTCGCCGTGGACCTCGCCCGTCACGCCGATGCCAGACGCCGATTCGAAGTGGGCGGGCGTGTCCAGC
The DNA here is from genome assembly GCA_018335615.1 of Hydrogenophaga sp. GTDB lineage: Bacteria > Pseudomonadota > Gammaproteobacteria > Burkholderiales > Burkholderiaceae_C > Hydrogenophaga. The sequence goes on from JAGXRS010000049.1 coordinate 2,552, forward strand.
GGCAGGCCGCGCGCACGCGCCGTGCGCACGATGGCTTCGGCCAGCGGGTGCTCGCTGCCCTGGTCCAGGCTGGCCGCCAGTTGCAGGACGACGTCTTCGCTGTAACCCGGCGCTGCCACGGCCTGCTCGAAAACGGGTCTGCCCTCGGTCAGGGTGCCGGTCTTGTCGACGATCAGCGTGTCCACCTTGCGCATGTTCTCGATGGCGGCGGCGTCCCGGAACAGCACGCCCTGCGTGGCGCCGCGGCCGGTGGCCACCATGATCGACATCGGGGTGGCCAGGCCCAGCGCGCAAGGGCAGGCGATGATGAGAACGGCCACCGCATTGATCAGCCCGAACACCCAGCTGGGCTCTGGGCCGAAGAGGCCCCAGACCAGGAAGGTGCTCACCGCGATGGCCACCACCGCCAGCACGAACCGGCCCGCCACCAGGTCGGCCATGCGCTGCATCGGCGCCCGGGAGCGTTGCGCCTGGGCCACCATCTGCACGATCTGGGACAGCACCGTGGCCGAACCCACCTTCTCTGCGCGCATGACCAGGGCCCCACTGGTGTTGAGCGTGGCGCCGATCAGCGCGTCGCCCGCCTGCTTGCGCACCGGCAGCGGCTCGCCGGTGAGCATCGACTCGTTCACCGCGCTGGCGCCCTCCACCACCGTGCCGTCCACGGGCACCTTCTCGCCGGGTCGCACCCGCAGCAGGTCGCCGGTGTGGACGTGCCCGAGGGGAACGTCCTCCTCCAAGCGATCGGGCCGGATGCGCCGGGCCGTCTTCGGTGCCAGACCCAGCAGCGAGCGGATCGCGGCCGACGTCTGGGACCGCGCCTTGAGCTCCAGCACCTGCCCCAGCAGCGTGAGCGAGATGATGACGGCCGCCGCCTCGAAGTAGACGCCCACACGCCCCATGGACATGAACGAGGCCGGGAACACCCCCGGTGCCACGGTGGCCACCACGCTGTACACAAAGGCCGCGCCGGTGCCCAGCCCGATCAGCGTCCACATGTTGGGGCTGCGGTTCACCACCGACTGCCAGCCCCGTATGAAGAAGGGTTGGCCTGCCCACAACACGATGGGGATGGACAGCGCCAGCTCCAGCCAGGTCTGCGTGCCGATGTCCAGACCCGGCAGTCGATGCCCGGCCATGGCCAGGACCGTGACCACCACGGTCAGGGGCAGCGTCCACCAGAAGCGCCGCTGGAAGTCACGCAGCTCGGGGTCATCCCCTTCCTCCAGCGAGGGCATGACCGGCTCCAGCGTCATGCCGCACTTGGGGCAGGTGCCGGGGTGGTCCTGCCGGATTTCCGGGTGCATGGGGCAGGTGTAGAGGGTGCCGGCTGGTGCCACGGGTACGTCTGCCTGTGCAGGTGCGTGCTGGCCCGGCGGGTGGCGGTGATGCGGGGCGGGGTCCATGGCTCAGGCCTCGTCCTGCTGGTGCCCGTGGTGCGACGCGTGTTGGCCGTGCCCGTGGAGCAGGTGCATCAGCGGGCACAACACCAGCAAGAGGTAGGGCCACCAGCCCAGCACGTGCCCCCCGTGCTCCCGCAGCAGATAGAACACGGCGATCAGGGCGGCAGCCGTCCATGCCAGTGAGGCGGGGCGCCGCCACGCGGGCGGGCCGTGTGCGTTGTCGGGTCGAGATGCGGACATGGTGATGTGCTCCCGGCGTTGTCAGGTCTTGCGCGCGTCCCGTTCCAGCAGCGCCCGGGCCTGCTCGTAGGCTTCGGGCGTGATCTCGCCCCGGGCCAGGCGCCGCTGCAGGATGTCGAGCGGCGAGGCATCCTCGTCGGGTGAGCGGCGCTGACGCTGTGGCGACCACACCGCCAGGGTCACCAGCACCGCCACGACGAGCCAGAAAACCCACCACATGGCGTGCATCCCGCCCATGAAATACCCGTGGTCGAAGAACATGGCCGTCTCCCGGTCACTTCGACGGCGGCGGCGGCATCTGGTCCATCATCATCTGCATCATGGACTGCATCATCTCCATGCGCCTCTCCATCAGGGCGTGACGCTGCACCATCTATCCCATCATCTGCGGCCCCATGCCGCCCTGCGTGCCGGCTGCGCCCATCATGCCCATCCCGGCCATGGGCACGCCCTGCATCTGTCCCATCATCTTCATGCCGTCCTGCATGGCCTGGCGGTGCTCGGCCATCAGGGCCAGACGTTCCTGCG
>JAGXRS010000050.1 GCA_018335615.1 Hydrogenophaga sp.
AGCTGCGGCAAGGCGCTGGACATTGCGCGCCTGGCGCGCGACATGATGGGCGGCAACGGCATCAGCGACGAGTTCGGCGTGGCACGCCACCTGGTGAACCTGGAGGTGGTGAACACCTACGAGGGCACGCACGACGTGCACGCGCTGATCCTGGGCCGGGCGATCACGGGCATTGCCGCGTTTTCGAACTGAGCATCTGTCCTGGCGCTGAAGCCAGTGGGGGTGGGTTCTAGCGCTGATGCATGTCGGTCATGGGGCAACTGCCGACCTTGAGGGAATAGTGCTGATCGATCTGGAGCAGCGCAGCGTCAAGGTGTTTCGCAAGAACGCCAGCGGTGTCTGGGAATTGCACCCGAGCGACGAACGCCAGCCAGAGGTGGGCCTGCACACCATCGACTGGCGCGGCACGGCCTACGATCTGATCGGCGAATAAGCCCGCTGGCGCAGCCTCCCACAACCGCCGCGCGCGTGCTTCGAGAGCCATCAACCGAACCCCGCCCGTCTGCACTCGACAGCAGTTCAGCGCTCACCCAGGCCAGCGGCAGCCGGTGCCGCGGCTTGCACTGACAGGCCATTCAGCTCTTCCGGACGGCTGTAAATGGTGATGCCGCGCTGGCTGAGCCTCAGAAGGGCGGAGTAGAAATCGTGCGCGGTCAGGTGCCAGCTGGCGGCCGTGCCCACTTGTCCGGTGTGCAGCACCCCCTCGGCCAGAAGCGTCTGTTTCATGAAATCCCGCAGGTCCTCGCGCGGCTTCTGATCGATACGCAAGGCCATCAGTTCAGGGCGGTAAGGCCTGACCGGAACCACCAGATCTTCCCCTTCCCAGCCCTTGCACGGGAGCTGGTAGGTTTCATCGGCCCAGACCGGGAGAGGAAAGGCCGCACCCAATGTGTCTTCCAGCAGGTGGTAAAACGTGACCGGTCCCATGGAGATGCCCAGGCCCAGCACCCGGCCGTTCAGCTCGTGAAAACGCTGCCAGGGCGAACCCTTCCCGAAAACGGACGGCGCGCGGTGGTGCGCTTCCGTGAGGTAACGGGCCTGTGGGCCGATGGCCGACACCGAGTGCGTGGGGTGGATGCTGCGCTGCACGCCCGGGAACTGCAGGAAGGCGTCGGGCAAGGCGCCCATGTGCGTGCCGTGCTGGCGGAGATCGAACACGTAGTCCTTGAGCTGGCAGGTGCCCAGGATCGTGCCGCCCGGCATGTAGTAGGTGGGCAGCATGACGGTGCCCTGCGGGCCCACCGCGTCGAGCAGACCCTGCACCACCGCCTGCGGGCCGCCTTGCACATAGCCCAGGCTCTTCATCGACGAGTGCACGAACAGCACATCGCCCGCGCGGATGCCCATCTGGCGCAGATCGGCCGTGATCCGCTCTGCGGTGACATGGGGCTGTGTTTTTCGCAACTCGGCCGCGCGTCGCTTTTTCTCCACTCCGTGCCACACCGCCCGGAGCATGTCTTTGGCGGCGCTAAACATAGCGCTCGCCCTGAATGTCCATCTCCAGCAGGTGCGAATCGATGAAGAATTTGGCCGCCCAGTTCAAGTACTCCCATTTGCCGTAATCGCCCTCGATGGGAAACGAGCCGGGTACGCCACCGCGCTGATCGTCGGGGCCGTCGATGCGAACCGCGCGGCGCACGAACGCGTTGAGCCGCTGTCCGGCCTGAAGGTAGCGGCTCTCGCCGGTGGCCTGGTAGATCAGGAACAAAGCATGGGCGATCTGCACCGAGCCGGTGAGGCACACATAGGGCGCAGCGGCTTTCCATTGAGCATCCAGGCGGCCGGGCAGGCGCCCCTCGACGCTGATCGCCGGCAGCAGGCCATCGGCGGTGCGGCGCGCGGCCGCCAGCAGATCGGGACGCTCGGAGAGCCGGTGCGCTTCCACCACCCCCCTGAGCACGTAGCCGACGGTGTGCGTGAGCGGCGCCTTGGGGTTGGTCAGGCAGTTGCTCGCAAACCAGCCATTCGGGGCTTGCTGGGTCAGCGCCCAGTCGACCTGGCGCAGCCCGGCCTCGCCATAGCCTTTGCCGGGGGCGACCCGCTCGGCCTCGAACAGCCCCCAGGCCACATGCGTTTCATAGGCTTTCTCACCGGGCGCGGCGAACGGCGTGGGGTGCTTGCGCCAGCACCCGTCGGCGTCCAGGCTGTCCCGCAGCCAGGCAGCGGCCTTGTGCATGGCCCGCACATAGCGCGGATCCTCATAGCACTGGGCCCCGGCCGCCAGCCCCAGCAGGATCTGTCCGGTGTTGAAGGTCACCGGCACCTTGGGCGTGGAGTCGATCTTGCCGCCCTGAAAACCGCCCTCGGGAAACTGGATGTCCACGCACCAGTCGAGCATGAGGCGGGCGCGCTGGTGCAGTTCGCCACTGCCGCTGCGGTGGGCCATCTCGATGAAGGTGGGAATGATGTATCCCGTGGTCTCGGGATACGAGGTGGCCCAGCCTTTGATGAGGCTGAAGTCGCGGGCCACGCCGCCGTCGGCAGTCGCCGACTGGTCCTGGGCGCGGCAGAGCCATTCCAGTGCTGCCTTGACACTGGCCTGCTTCGCGGGGGGGTGCTGATAGGCCAGGCCCTTGGCGTCCATTTGCCGCTGCTCAAGAGCGCGGGCGGGCAGCGGCACGTCGGGGGTGGAGTCGAAAAAGATCGCTTTCAGACGATTGAGCACAAAGTCCTCCCGGATGGTTACTGGTTAGCCAATAGGTCATCCTAAGCAGCGCCTCCGAGCGCATTCGCAACAAGTTGTAGCGCTGTCAGACCGCAGGCCGCGAGTGGCCAACGCGCTGGTGGGAGTGGAAAGGCACCCCAGGCCGTGGCACGAGCAACGAACGCGCGGGCGCCACGGCCGAGCAAGGGAGATTCTGTTAACTTCCACGGATGACCCTCTCGCTCGACTTTCTCTCGTTGCCCCTGCTGGCCGGCGCTTCCTTGGTGTTCATCAGCGTGCTGGCCGGTGTGCTGTCGGCGCGCATCGGTTTTTCGTTTTTGCTGGTCTTTTTACTGGTGGGCAGCCTGGCGGGTGAGGACGGCCCGGGCGGCTTCGCGTTCGACGACTTTCGGCTCAGTTTCTGGGTCGGCAACGTGGCGCTGGCGGTGATCCTGCTGGACGGCGGGCTGCGTACCCACATCAACACCTTTCGCACCGGCCTGCGGCCCTCACTTTTGCTGGCCACGCTGGGGGTGCTGCTGTGCACCGCCATCACCGGGGCTGCGGCGCACTGGCTGCTCGGCCTGGCGTGGCCGCTGGCCCTGCTGGTGGGGGCCATCGTGGGATCGACCGACGCGGCCGCGGTGTTCTCGCTCCTCAGGTCCTCCGGCGTGCGGCTGAACGAGCGGGTGGCCGCCACGCTGGAGATCGAGTCGGGCATGAACGACCCCATGGCGGTCTACCTCACGCTGACCTTCATTGCCATCGCTTTGGCGGCCACCGGCGGTGGCGCCATGTCGGTGGGCGAGGTGCTGCTCTCGCTGCTGCAGCAGTTTGGCTGGGGCACGCTGCTGGGGTTGGGCTGCGGCTGGGCGCTGGCCGAGCTGCTCAAGCGCGTGGGCCGCAGCGTGGACGGTGGCGGTGGCATCCGAGCGCTGCTGGTGGTGTCGGGCGGGCTGGCGGTGTTTGCGTTCACCACCTGGTTCGGCGGCTCGGGGTTCCTGGCGGTCTACATCATGGGCGTGGTAGTGGGCAACCGCGCGCGACGCCAGGTACGCGCCTCGCTCTCGGCCATGGACGGCTACGCCTGGTTGTCGCAGGCCGGCATGTTCCTGCTGCTGGGTCTGCTGGTGACGCCAAGCGAGTTGCTGCGAACGCTGTGGCCGGCGCTGGGCGTGTCGCTGGTGCTGATGCTGGTGGCGCGGCCGCTGTCGGTGTGGCTGTGCCTGGCGCCGCTGCGCTTCAAACCGCGCGAGATCGCGTTCATCTCCTGGGTGGGCCTGCGCGGCGCGGTGCCCATTGTGCTGGCGGTGTTCCCGGTGATGGCCGGTGTACCGGGAGCCCAGACCTTCTTCAACGTCGCCTTCGTGGTGGTACTCACCTCACTGCTGCTGCAGGGCTCCACCATCGCCTGGAGCGCGAACCGGCTGGGCGTGGTGCTGCCCGACCTGGACGACACCGAACACGCGCGCCGCGTGTTCGGTGACTTTGTGCTGAACGGTGACACCCCCCTGGGCAGCCTGTGCGACTTCTACGGTTTACCGGTGCCAGACGACGCCACAAAGCCCGTGGGCGACTGGCTGCGCGAGGAACTGAACCGCCCGCCGGTGGTAGGCGATTGCGCCATGCTGGGCACGGCAGAAATCAGCGTGCGCGCCATGGACGGCAAACAAATCGGCCGCGTGGGCATCAGGCTGGCGGATTGAACGCTGGGCGTTCCAGCCGCCGTGCGTTGACCATGGGGTATATTAATAACCCATTGGTCATTAAGATTTCGCCATGACGTCGTCCCCGCCCCCTGCCGTTGCGCACGCCCCCGCGCCAGGCGCCGAGCCACGCCAGCGGCGCGCCCGGCGCAAGGAGGCACGACCTGGCGAACTGCTGGACGCCGCGCTCGCGCTGTTCGTCGAGAAGGGCTTCGCAGCCACCCGCGTGGACGAAGTGGCTGCCCGGGCCGGTGTGTCCAAGGGCACGCTGTTTCTTTACTTCCCCAGCAAGGAAGAGCTGTTCAAGGCGGTGGTGCGCGAGACCATTGCCGGGCGCTTCACCGAATGGAACGACGAACTGGCGCGTTTTGAAGGCAGCAGCGCCGAACTGGTGCGCTACTGCATGCACAGCTGGTGGGAGCGCATCGGCATGACGGCGGCCTCCGGCATCACCAAGCTGGTGATGAGCGAGGCCGGCATGTTCCCGGAAATCGCCGCGTTCTACCAGCAAGAGGTGATCGGCCCTGGCCACGACTTGCTGGGGCGCGTGCTGCAGCGTGGCATGGACCGTGGGGAGTTTCGCCCGCTGCACATTGAATACACCGTGTACAGCCTGATCGCCCCCATGATCTTCCTGCTCATGTGGAAGCACTCCATGGCGCCCTGCTGCCCGCCTTCGCAACAGCTCGATCCTTTGCAATTCATTGACAGCCAGGTCAGCCTGCTGCTGGGTGGCCTGCTGATGCCGCCGGCCGACACCCCCGACCTGCCCCGCCCCTCCTCAACATCCGACGCACCATGAACACGCCCCGCGCCCGCTGGATCCCCTGGTTGCTGCTGGCCCTGGTGGCGCTGGCGCTGGCCTTCGGTGTGGTGCGCGCGCTGGGCAAACGCCAGGCGCAGCAGAGCGCCGCCAGCGCCGCGGCGCAGGCCCTGCAGCAGGCGCCGGTGTACGAGTTGTCTGAACAGGACGTGGTACCGGTGCAGCACGTCAGCCTGTCGCGCTCGGTGGCGGTGTCGGGCTCGCTGAAGGCGGTGCAGACCGCGGCCGTCAAGGCCCGCGTGGCCGGTGAGGTGCGGGGGCTGAACAAGCGCGAAGGCGATACCGTGCGCGCCGGAGAGGTGCTGGCCCGCATCGACAGCACCGAGGCGCAGGCCCGCGTGCGCCAGGCCAG